>JBASVF010000249.1:0-12072 GCA_049275795.1 Desulfomonilia bacterium | reverse complement strand
CCTTCCGGGTGGAGGTCATAGCACTGGAAACACGATTGCGAAGGCCCGGAGGGAGGGAACCCCTTCACCCCCATGGGCACGAGGTCCACGGCCAGGGCGTTTGTGGCCGCCATAAAGGCGATCTGGGCCGCGAGCCCCGAGACCGTGAGATGGTCCTCCACTACGAACACCGGTCCCCGGGTGGCAGCCTCTCTCACCTCGCGGATATCCAGCTCGAGCGGGCACGACACGCCCACCACCTCGATATCGATCCCGCTTTCTTTCAGCAGCTCCCAGGCCTTCACGGCCGAGGCGCTCATGAACCCGAGAGCGAAGAGGGTCGCCCGGGTGCCCGGCCTGAGGTGATGGGCCCGGCCGTACACGAAGTCCTTATCCGCAAAGTACTCGCGGCCGCCTACGTCGGTGAGCACCGGGGTCTTCGAGCGGCCCACGCCGATCATGCAGCCGCCGGGCGTGCTCAGGGCCCAGCGGGCGGCCAGGTAGGCCTCGTTGGGATCGATGGGGATGACGACCTTGAACCCCTCGAGGTTGCGCAGCAGGCCCAGGTAGTCGATGCACTGGTGGGTCTTGCCGTCCTCGCCCACGTCGATGCCCAGGTGGGTGCACAGGAGCTTGATGTGCGACTCGTTGATGGCGTTGAGCCGCTTCTGGTTGTAGGTCTCGTCCACCCCGAACATGCCGAAGTCCGCGAACACGCTCACAACCCCCTGCGTGGAAGCCGCCCCTGCCATGGCCGCGGTGTGGTGCTCGGAGATGCCCGCCTGGAAGAAGCGCTCCGGGAACTCCCGGGCAAAGGCGTCGGTCTTCACCGAGCCGGAGAGGTCGCAATCGAAGACCGCGAAGGGCACCTCTCGGTTCGCGCTCGCCACGTCGAGCAGGGCCTTGCCCAGGGCCGAGCGGTTGTCCGTTGATGCGGTCTTCTCGTAGAGGTGTTTCTTTCCAGGGTCGAGCCGGGGGAAGGGCCAGGGCAGGCCCGGGTTGGGGATCTTCTCGTCCAGGGGGGACTTGCGCAGCTCCTCGAGCTCGGCCAGGGGCCATTCGAGGGCGAGTTCGGGCAGGGCCTTTTCCATCTCGGCCTTGTTCAAGGGCCTGCCGTGGTATTCCGCCCGGTTTTCCATGAAGCTCACGCCCTTGCCCATGACCGTGCGGGCGATGACGGCATAGGGGGCGCCGGGGTCGCCGACGGCTTGTTTCAGGGCCGCGTGCAGGGCAGAGAGGTCGTGGCCGTCCACCTCGAGCACGCGCCACCCTGCGGCCTCGTACTCGGACTTCAAGTCCTGGGGCATGATCTCGTGCCTGCTGCCCGAGATCTGCAGGCCGTTGTCGTCGATGATGACCGTGATGTTGTTCAGGCCGTACTTGGCGATGAATCTCCTGGCCTCGCTGATCTGGCCCTTCTGCTGCTCGCCGTCTCCCATTACCACGTAGCAGTCCATTGCCGTGTTCTTCACGCGAGCCGCGACCGCGTATCCGCAGGCCACCGAGAGCCCCTGCCCCAAGTTGCCGGTACCCCAGGGAACGCCCGGCACCGAGATCTCCACGTGCCCCTCGAAGATGCTGCCTGCGCGGCGGAATCCCCGGATCACGTCCCGGGGGGCGAAGAGCCCCCTGCGCGCCAGCGCCGAGTACACCGCGGGCGAAGTGTGCCCGTGTGAGATCACCACCTTGTCCGTTTCCATGTCTGTGGCGTGGTAGAGCAGCGTGTAGATGTCGATGGACGACATAGACCCTCCGGGATGGCCCGAAGCGGCCAGGTGAGTCATGGCCACGATATCGGCCCTCGACCTGCGGGCCTTTTCCCGAAGCTCCTCTATCATCCCGGGTGTCAGATCTCGTATCACGGTTGTCTCCTTTTCTTTCTCGTATTCTGTGAAGCGCCCAGGGCAAGCGACGCGATGATGATCTCGGAGGGGTCAAGGGCGGGAAGGCCGCTATGGTGCCCGAGCTGCATTCTGCACGCCCCGCAGTCGCTTGCTAGAGCGTCGGCGTCGAGCGAGCGGATGGCAGCGGCAGCGATCCCGCCGAGCTTCTGCGAGGTGCTCGAGTTCTTCTTCTTGAAGCCGTAGCTGCCGGCAAGCCCGCAGCAGTGATCGTCGAGCACGGTAAAGACGAGCCCTGGTATCTTCTCGAAAACCTCGGCAGCGGGATAGCCGATGCCCAGGGCCCTGAGGTGGCAGGGGATGTGGTAGGCCACCCTGCGGTCCACCTCGCCGAAGCAGGCCTGAACGCCGTCGTTCTCCAGGATGTCGAGGATCAGCTCGTGCACGTTGTAGGCGTTCTCCGCGATCTTCTTTCCCTCGGGGATATCCAGGATCCCGGGGTAGTCCTGCACGAGGCTCAGCCCGCAGGAGGTGCACGCATACACCACCTGGTAGCCCCGGTCGATGTACTCGGCCAGCTTGATCGCGTTCTTCCGGGCGAACCTCCGGGCCATGCTCAGGTCTCCGTTGCCGAGGGCGGGCAGCCCGCAGCAGGTCTGGTGCGGGATGACCACCCGGCACCCGAGCGATGCCAGCAGGTTCCGGATGCCCCGGCCGATGTCGGGCCGGTTGAACCCCAGGTAGCAGCCATGGAAGAAGACCACCTTCCGGTGCGCCTTCATCCGGCCCTTGTACTTGAGTGACCGGCCCAGGGATCGGAACCGGTACTCGGGCAGGGGCGGTACAGAGGCGATCCCCAGGAGGCCCAGGACCCGGGAGGCGAGCCCGGTGGATGCCAGGGCGTTGGTGATCGGGGCCACAATCGAGCCGAGCTGTCCGAGGTGGAAGGTGTTGGCGAAGAGGTGCGCGGCAAAGGGGCTCATGTGCTCGGCTCCGTACTTGAGCTGGGCCTTTAAGATGATCTCGGAGACATTCACCCCGTAGGGGCAGGACACCTGGCAGCGCTTGCACTGGCAGCACAGCCGCACCCACTCGTCCACCGAGCGCTCGCCGTCGAGGCGGAAGCGCTGGGCGTCCGGGCCGGCCTGCTTGGGCCCGGGGAAGGCGGGGTTCACCTTGAACACCGGGCAGTTCTCGACGCAGAGGGTGCAGCGCACGCAGTGTTCGAAGCTGCTCATGTGAGCTCCCGCGCGCAGCTCTCCGCCGCGGCCGCGCCCGTGGCTATGGCGAGCCCGTGGCCGCACCGACGCCGCATGATCTCGCACCCGGCCAGGATGCTCCCGCAGGCAAAGAGGTTCTCGAGCCGGGTCCCTTCCGGCCTGAATTCAGCGTCGACCCGGATGCCGGAGCGCTCCAGGGCGTGGCACCCGGAGAAGAAGTCGGTATCGAACCAATCCCTGCGTTCTGCAGGCACCGCCATCGGCAGGCCGAACACGGTCTCTCTCACCGAGGTCCTGCCCGCGAAGAGCCCGCCGCTCACGAAGGACCCGGTGGCCAGGATGAAGGCCCTTCCCTGCACCCGTGAAGCCCTTCCCGGGGTCTCCAGAGTCACCGCCTCCACGCGGCTGCCCAGGCATTCCACGCTGGCCACCTCCTTGCCCCAGTAGAGGTGAACCCCGCGGTTTCTCATCACGCGCTTCATGGCACGGAAGAGCCGCAGCCCCGGCACCGAGGGCGGCAGGGTGGGGATCTCGAAGACCTTCCTGCCGGTTGCCTGCGAGATCCGCTCGATCACGGAGCCGGGATCGTTCATGCCCAGCACCGCCGGGATCGCCAGCCGGTCGTGGTGGAGTTCCAGCTTCTTGAGCCAGGAGATGAACGTCTCCACGAACGGCTCCTCGTCGAAGAGCTCCGCGATGCCCATCGTGGTGGACACCCCGGCGTCGAAGACCGAGCATTCCGAGTTCCTGAACCGCGATGTGATGTAGCCGGGGAAGAAATCCTTCAGGCCCGCAAACGAGATCACCCGGAGGTGCTCTTCAGCAGGTACGTCCGCATGGACCATGGTGTGCGGCACCAGGCAGGTGGTCTTCATGCTGCCGATGGGGGTGAGGATCTTCCGGTTCCTGCCCGGGGCGCCGGCGTAGGGAAGCCCTGCCTCGTCCATGACGGAGAGAAAGGAAGCAAGCGCCTCCTTCACGGCCTTTTTGCCCACCAGACGGTAGGGATGGTCATCCGGCAGGTCGCTCAAGGCTTCCAGCGGCGGACCATTCACGCCGAGCACGTCGATGCAGCCCGTAGACAGGCAGCACACCGGGTCGCCGCGCGAGATCAGGGCCACGGTGAGCCCCCGGGATACCAGCGTGAGCGAAGCCGTGATCCCCGACATCCCGCCCCCGATCACCACGGCGTCGTACTCTCGGGCGCTCATGCGGGGTTCCCCATGCTCAGGATGCCCAGGTAGATGCTCTCCACGAGCTGCTCCTCGCGGAGCTGGTCGCCCCACAGGGCCGGCCTGATTCCGCGGAAGCGCCGTTGGAGAAACTCCGAGAGGATCCCGATCGACTGCTCGGGGCTGAGCCTTCCGGTCTCCTGCATGATGCCCAGGGCCCGGTAGGTGCAGAATCCTCCCTGGCACGGCCCCATGCCGAGCCGGGTGCGGTGCTGGATGTCGCCGATGTGTCGGGTGCCCAGGCTGTTGATCGCGTTCTCTACCTGAGTGCGGTCCACGAGTTCGCACTCGCACACGATATTCTCCATGGACTTGAGCCGCTTGGAAAGCGGATAGCCGCTCAGCTCGTCCTGCCCGTCCAGGGGCAGCTCGGCGGTCCTGCAGCGGGCCTTGGTCCCGAGGAAGGCCGTCACGGCGTCCACGGTCTTCTCGGCCATGAGGCGATAGGTGCTGAGCTTGCCGCCTAAGATGCTGAACATGCCGTTCTTGTGATCGATGATCTGGAACCCCCGCGAGATGCTTCTGCCGTCTGCACACTCGGCCTTGAGAAGCGGGCGCACACCCGTGTAGGCCCGGATCAGCCGGGTGGTCCCGAAGCGGGGAATCATCTGCTCGGCCTGGGTAGCCACGATGTCCACCTCCCGGGGATCCACCTCTACGGCATCGGGGTCGTTCACCGGGATGGAGGTGGTGCCCGCCAGGCAGACAGCCTCGTTGGGCACGATGATGTCGCCGTCGGAAGGGGGCCTGAGCCGGTTGATCACCATGTTGGTGAGCCGGTGATTGGTGACGATGAGGCTGCCTTTGGAAAGGGTCATGGGCGCGTCACTTCCGCCCATTCGGGCAATGGTGTCACCCCACGCGCCTGCTGCGTTGATCACAACCTTTGCCCTTATCTCCGTGACCTGCGAGGTGAACCGGTCGAGCGCCTTCACGCCCGCGCACCTGCCCCGCTCGTGGAGGATCTCGATCACCCGGTGATGGGTGAGGATGCCCCCGCCCTTCTGCCGCGAGGTGTAGGCATTGAGCATGCACAGCCGGAACGGATCGATCGAGCAGTCCGGGACCACCACCGCCTCCTCGATGGCCGGATTGAGCTCGGGCACCAGGTCCAGGGCCCGCGAGGCCGAGAGGACCTCGGTGGGGATGCTGGCGTCCCCGCAGTGCTTGAGGAAGGTGTCCCGGTAGCGCTTGGAGTCGCCCGGCAGGCGGACGAAGAGCCCTCCGGTGGGCTCCACGCACTTGCGGGCGATCTTCCTCAAGATGGTATTCTCGGCAATACATTCCCTTGCGGCCTGGGGATCGTTGACCGCGTAGCGGGCCCCGCTGTGAAGGAGGCCGTGGCAGGCGCCGGTCGCGCCGTTGGCGAAGTCGCCTTTTTCCACCAGGTAGTGGGGGATCCCCCGGAGGGCGAGGTCCCTGGCAATGCCGCAGCCGGTGGCACCGCCCCCGATGATGACTACGTCGGTCCTGATCATATTGCCGCTTTCTTCCGTGGAATGCATTCGAGGAAACGTGACCACCATATACAAGCTTCCCTGAAGGGTCAAGTTCTTGTATTTGCCTCCGGGATCTGCAGGAGAGCGCACCTGCGCACGACGGGACAGGGACCCTTCGTGTGGAGGAGGGGGACGGGCGGAAGGCGGCGGAGCCGGGTATCTTTACATGAGTGAGGCCGTCAGGTCTCCTCGAGGAGCTCGGTCATGGCCTCGTTCCAGCCTGCGGGGCCGACGCCTAAGGTTCGCAGCACCCGCTGCCCCGTGGGGGGATCGTAGTCCACCCAGGTGCCGTCCGGCCTGCGCACGATCACGGCCACGTCCGCGCTCTTGAGCATCGCCAGGTCGTTGGGTCCGTCGCCCAGGGCAACGGACCTCCATCGGTAGGCCCCAGGCATCGATCTGAACAGGTCGATCACCAGCCTCGCGGCCAGGCCCTTGTCGGATCGGCCCAGGGCGTGGTAGAGCCGCCCTCCCTCCAGGCAGTTCATGCCGCTGCCGGCGAGGGCCTCTTTCAGACACCGGAGCTCCGCCTCGCTTCCTTCAAAGACAAAGGGCTCGGAGAACTCGCGGTCTTTCGCCCTGGCCGCGCCCTCGATGCCGAGCCCGGTGAGGCCGGCCACTTCAAGAGCGCTCATGTCGCGGAAGCCCGTTACCCGTACCCCGCAGGACGAGGCCGCGCGGTCGAGGGCGTCCAGGACCTCTTCGTACCGGCGGCCCAGGAGGACGACCCGGTATCCCGCCCGGAGCTCGACCGGGAGTCCCCGGGGAATCGGGAAGCGCCGGTCGAGGTGCACGGCGCTGCCGTTCTCGGTCACGAAGAGCTTCGAGATGAGGGGCAGGCTCTCCAGGAGAGGCTCGATCTCCGCCCTGGTCTTGCTGGTGACGATCACCACGGGCACCCCGCGCTCTCCGAGCAGGTTGAGGGCGGGCAGGGCGGCCTCGAAGGAGTAGGTGAAAAAATCGAGGAGCGTCCCGTCCAAGTCGGTGAGGACGAGGAGTTTGGTCGTTCTTCTCATACCGGATCTCCTCCTGGAGCGAGGGCGCCTGCCGGTAACGATGCAGGCTGTTCATAGATAATTGTACCGCATGGAGCGGGGAAAATCACCCTCGGAGCACGTGGCACAGAAGTCTAGCCGCAAAAGGCCAAGAATTCCCGGGAAATCGATTCAACCATGATTACAAGACGGTGAAAAGCGTTGCTGGCAGGTGAAAAGTGTATTATCCTTTTTACGGTGCGAAGAGCGGAACATTGTGAGGAGCAGTTTGGCAAACCACGGATCCCCTGATCGACCAGCATGAAAAAGTCATATGTGATCGCTGTGCTCATCCTCGTTCTCTGCGCGGCCGCCGCTGCAGTCTGGCTGCTTCCCGGGCGGGCTCCCGGCGGAGAACAGACCCCTGTCGACAAGCTCGAAGCCCTGGTGGCGGTCGAGGTTGCGCCGGTGGAGAGAAGGACGATCAACGAGGTTGCCGTCTACCCGGGCACGCTGCTTCCCGAGTCGCAGTTCACCGTTGCGCCCAAGATCGCCGGCCGCCTGGAGAAGATCCTCGTGGACATCGGGGACGAGGTGCAGCAGGGACAGCTCATCGCACTGCTGGACGACGACGAATACGTCCAGCAGGTCGACCAGGCCCGCGCCGAGCTGGACGTGGCCCTGGCCGGCGTCAGCGAGAGCGCCAGCGAGCTGGGGCTCAGGCAGCGGGAGTACGAGCGGGCACGGACCCTTCGCGAAAAGGGAATCGTGTCCGAATCCGAGCTCGACGCCGCTGAGGCCGAGTACAAGACCGCCCTGGCCAGGCAGCAGGTGGCCGAGGCCCAGGTCGCGCAGAAGGATGCGGTGCTCAAGGCGGCCCAGGTGCGCCTGGGCTACACGCGCATTAGGGCGGCGTGGATGGACGGCAGCTGCACCAGGGTCGTGAGCGAGCGCTATGTCGACGAAGGGGCCATGCTCCCGGCCAACTCACCCATCGTCTCCCTGGTCGGCATGGATACCTTGAAGGCCGTGATCCACGTGATCGAGCGGGATTATCCCCGCATCAGGCCCGGTCAGCCGGTGCTGATCACCACGGACGCTCACCCCGGGAAGACCTTTACCGGCACGATCGGCCGGGTGGCCCCGGTTCTCAAGGAGGCCGCGCGCCAGGCCCGGGTCGAGGTGGCGGTCGCCAACCCCGATAGGGCCCTGACCCCGGGCATGTTCGTGCGGGCGCAGATCCGGTTCGCACAGCGTGAGAACGCTGTGGTGGTGCCGGTGAAAGCCCTGGTCCGGAGCAATGGGGACACCGCGGTGTTCATCGCCGATCCCGCCTCTCTGCGGGCGAGAATGGTCCCGGTGGAGGTCGGGATCGTGGAGGGCGACCTGGCCGAGGTGGTCTCCCCCGTTCTCGAGGGGCTCGTGGTGACCGTGGGCCAGCACCTCCTGAAGGATGGCGCAAGGATCATCCTGCCCGCTGCCTATGCCGGGACCCTCAAGCGGGTTCCCGAGTCCTGAAGGAAGAGGGGATGGCGTGAACCTCTCCCGCTTTTCCGTCGACCGACCCGTGTTCACCGTCATGGTGCTCCTGATCGTGCTTTTGCTGGGCGGCGTATCCCTCATGCGCCTTCCCGTGGACCTCATGCCGGATGTCAGCTACCCGACGCTGACCGTCCGCACCGAGTACGAGAACGCAAGCCCCGAGGAGATCGAGGAGCTCGTGACCCGGCCCATCGAAGAGGCTGTGAGCGCGACCCCGGGTGTCGAGGAGGTCTTTTCAACCTCCTCGGAAGGATCGAGCACCGTGCGCGTGTCCTTTTCCTGGGGCACGGACCTGGACACCGCCTCCAATGACCTGCGCGACCGGCTCGACCGCGTAATCGAACGGCTGCCCGATGATGCCGACCGGCCCATGCTCCTGAAGTTCGACACGGCCAGCTTCCCCATCCTCATCTTCGGCGCCTCGGGAGGCATGAATCCCCTGGAGCTGCGCAGGTTCATCGACGACAGGATCAAGCACCGCATCGAGCGCGTACCGGGCGTGGCATCGCTAGATGTGTGGGGCGGATACGAGCGCGAGATCCAGGTCAACCTTGATGCGGACCGGATCAGGTCCATGGGCCTGTCCCTGGACCAGGTGCTCTCGCGGATCCGCGAAGGCAACGTGAACCTGCCGGCAGGGTCGCTGGAGAAGGGCGACCACGAGATCGCCGTGCGCACCCTGGGGGCCTATACCAGCCTGGAGCAGCTCGCCGGCACCGTGGTTGCCGTGCGGGACGGGGCGCCGATCAGGCTCAGCGACATCGCCAGGGTTGACGATTCATGGAAGAAGATCACCCGCATTATCAGGGTCAATGGAGAACCCGGGGTGCGGGTGGCCGTGCGAAAGCAGTCGGGCACCAACACCGTGGAGGTGGCCCGCCAGGTCCTGGCGGAGGTGGAGAAGATCTCCCGCGACTTCCCGCAGGTGAAGCTCGAGCCCATCATCGACACCTCGGAATACATCAGCAACTCCATCACCAACGTGGGATCCATGGCACTCTACGGCGGAAGCCTGGCCGTGCTGGTGCTGCTCTTCTTCCTGCGAAACTTCCTGAGCACGATCATCATTGCCGCGGCCATTCCCATCTCCATCATGGCCACCTTCACGCTCATGTATTTCGGAGGGCTCACCCTCAACCTCATGACCCTGGGCGGCCTGGCGCTGGGCATCGGCATGATGGTGGACAACTCCATCGTGGTGCTGGAGAATATCTACCGCCACCGGGAGGGGGGGAAGGGCCCCAAGGAGGCCGCGCTTGCGGGCTCCGGGGAGGTCGTGGCGGCCATCGTGGCCAGCACCCTGACCACCCTGGCGGTCTTTCTGCCCCTGGTCTTCATTCGCGGCATGTCCGGGGTGATGTTCCGGCAGCTGGCCTTCGTAGTGAGCTTCTCGCTCTTGTGCTCGCTGGCCGTGGCGCTCACCCTGGTTCCGCTCATGTGCTCGCGCATGCTCCACGTGGGAGGGGCCGGCTCCGGGGGGTTCCTGCTCTCCCGGTCCTCCGCTCTGAGCGCAGCCGTCTTCGCGAGGATCGAAGGGGGGTACAGGTGCCTGCTCCATTTCGCCCTGGGAAATGCCGGGGCGGTGGTGCTGGGCTCGGGCCTGCTGCTGGCGGCGAGCCTGGCCCTCATTCCCCTGGTAGGAGTTGAATTCATGCCCTCGACCGACGAGGGAGAGGCGAGGGTGAGCGTCGAGATGGAGGTGGGCACCCGGGTGGAGGTGGTGGCTCAGCAGATGGCCCTCATCGAGGAGATCATTAGAAGCGAGGTTCCCGAGCGCAAGAGCTTTGTCTCCAACATCGGCGGCTCTGGAGGCAGGTCCCGGGGATCGCACACGGGAGAGATACAGATTTCGCTTAAATCCCGCGCCGAGCGAAGCCGCTCCAGCGAGGAGATCGCCGACGACCTCAGGGAAAGGCTCGGCTCCATTCCCGGACTCACGGTGCGCACTCGCGCCGGGCAGGGGCTGTTCCTCATGCGGATGTTCAGCGGCGGGGGCACGGAAAAGGTCCAGGTCGAGATCCGCGGGTATGATCTCGACACCGCCGACCATCTCGCCCGGCAGGTGAAAACCCTGGCCGAGGCCGTGCCCGGGGTTACCGATGCACTCGTCAGCAGGGAGACGGGGAGCCCCGAGGAGCTCATCTTCGTGGACCGGCTCAAGGCCGCGGACATGCAGCTCACCGTGTCCCGGATCGCCGATACGCTCAAGACCGTGCTCTCGGGCACTACGGCCGGGACCTACCGCGAGCGGGGGGACGAGTTCGACATCCGGGTGAAAGTGGACAATGCCGAGAAAAAGGACACCCGCAGTCTCCTGGACTTCATCGTGACCGGCCTGGAAGGCACCCCGGTGGTGCTCGCCAACGTGGTGGACATCCAGCCCAGGACAGCGCCGGTGCGCATCGAACGCAAGGACCAGGAGCGCATCGTCACGGTCTCGGCGAACATCAGCGGCCGCGACATGGGCTCGGTGATCTCCGATATCCGTGAAGCGCTGAAATCCCTGGCCGTGCCCAAGGACTTCAGCATCACCTTCGGCGGCGACTACGAGGAGCAGCAGGAGGCCTTCCGCGAGCTGCTGCTCAGCCTGGTGCTTGCCGTGCTCCTGGTCTACATGGTCATGGCCTCGCTCTACGAGTCCGTGCGCTACCCCCTGGTGGTCATGTTCTCCGTGCCCTTTGCCGCCATCGGGGTTGTCCTTGTGCTGTTCGCCACGGGCACCACCTTCAACGTGCAGTCGTTCATCGGCTGCATCATGCTGGGTGGCATCGTGGTGAACAACGCGATCCTCCTGGTGGACCATACGAACCTGCTGCGCAGGCGCGACGGCATGGGACTCAGGGAGGCGATCGAGGAGGCGGGCCGCAGGCGGCTGCGGCCCATTCTCATGACAGCCATGACCACGGCCCTGGGCATGGTCCCGCTGGCCGTTGGAATGGGCGAGGGCGGAGAGGTCCAAGCTCCCCTGGCGCGGGCCGTTGTGGGCGGGCTGGTGAGCTCCACGCTCATCACCCTGGTGCTCATCCCCGTGGTGTACCTGCTCTTTGACACCTACCTGATCGGAAAGAAAGGCCGGGGAAACCCCGCGTCGGAGGTGAAGCCGTGAAGAGAGCGTGTCGGCGCCCGCTGAGAGGCTGCATCCAGGTTCTCTCCTTCCTGGCAGCGGCAATGCTCCTGCCCCCGGCGTTCTGCTCCTGCGCGGGCCCGCCTCCACCCGCCGTGGACAGGCTGATCATCCCGCCCGTTCTCACGGAGGACCCGGACCGGTCCCCAGGGTCGGAAGAGGTGCAGGTCCCCGACGAGTCCGGGGCGCTGGAGCTCACGGTGGAGAAGGCCGTGGTCCTCGCCTTGGAAAACAACCGGGCCCTGAAGGTCGAGTCGTTCAATCCCGCCATCGTCCAGACCGCAGAGGATGAGGCGAGGGCCGTGTTCGACCCCTTCTTGAGCGGCTCGTACACCTGGGAGAAGGAGCGGATCGAGGTTGGATCCCCCTTCCGGGACCGAGAAACGATCGAGGAACAGCAGGCCGATTTCGGTGTATCAGGCCGGCTGCCCACGGGCACGGACGTGGAGATCGGGATAAGCATGGGGGAGACCCGCTCGGAGGCGGGCGAGGGAGACCTGCACGAGACGAGGGTGGGACTGAGCGTTACGCAGGCCCTGCTCCAGGGCTTCGGCCCGTCGTACAACCTGGCGAACCTGCGACAGGCACGCCTGGACACGGCCGTATCCGCCTATGAGCTCAGGTCCTTCACCGAGGCCCTGGTGGCGCAGGTGGAGGAAAC
>JBASVF010000248.1:0-1527 GCA_049275795.1 Desulfomonilia bacterium | reverse complement strand
CCACCAGGGCGGGCGGGCTCCTGGGCCACGTCATCGGCAAGGCCCTCTTCACCTACTTCTCGTGGGGATCGGTGGTGCTCCTGCTCATGCTCCTGTGCGCGGGCGTCATGATCGGGTACGACGTCTTCGCTCCCTACCAAGGGCTTAAAGACCTGCTCTCCACCATGCGCGAAAACCGGCGGCTCAAGCGCAAGCAACGTGAGATGGAAAAGCCGCCACGGCAGAAGGCGGCGAAAAAGCCCCAGGAAGAGCGAGCGGCCGCCCCTCCTGAGGCGGCGGTGGCCCCTTCCGGGAAAAAGGAGCCGCAGATCACGATCTCGGGAAGCAAGGAGAAGGCCGTCTCCGAGGTCCCCCTACAGGCCACGCTCGACTTCGTGGGCGACTACCAGCGTCCGCCCCTGTCGCTGCTGAGCAACCCGCCCGCAAAGAGCAGGGTCATAACGGAAAAAGAGCTCAAGGCCAACGCCTCGCTCATCGTCTCCAAGCTCAAGGACTTCGGGGTCGAGGGCGAGATCCTCGAGATCAAGCCCGGCCCGGTGATCACCATGTATGAGTTCACCCCAGCGCCGGGAATCAAGATCAACAAGATCGTGTCCCTGGCCGACGACCTGGCCATGGCGCTCAAGGCCTCGCCGGTGCGCGTAGTTGCCCCCATCCCGGGAAAGAACGCCGTGGGCATCGAGATCCCCAACCGCACCCGCGAGATGGTCTACCTGAAGAAGATCCTCTCCAGCAGGGAGTTCGTGATGTCCAGCGCACCGCTGACCCTGGCCCTGGGCACCACCATCGAGGGCACGCCCGTGGTGACCAACCTGGCCAAGATGCCCCACCTGCTCATCGCCGGGGCCACGGGCACGGGCAAGAGCGTGGGTCTGAACACCATGATCCTCTCCCTGCTCTACCGCAACGACCCCTCGGAGCTGAAGTTCATCATGATAGACCCCAAGCGGATCGAGCTCTCGCACTATGAGGGCATTCCCCACCTGCTCTACCCGGTGGTCGTCGACCCGAAGGAGGCCGTGCCGGTGCTCAAGTGGGCGGTCAGCGAGATGGAGGCCCGCTACGAGTGGTTCAAGGACCTCGGGGTAAAGGGCATCGACTCGTACAACAGGAAGGTGAAAAAGACCGGAAAGGACACCCCGCCCACCACGCTCGCCACCATCAGGAGCCAGGAACCCAAGACCGGGGTGCTGCCCAAGCTCGTCATCATCATCGACGAGATGGCCGATCTCATGATGGCCAACCGCGAGGTGGAGGTCTCCATCGCCAGGCTCGCCCAGATGGCCAGGGCCGCGGGAATCTACATGATCGTGGCCACCCAGCGGCCCTCGGTGGACGTGATCACCGGCCTCATCAAGTCGAACTTCCCGTCGCGGATCTCCTTCCGGGTGTCCTCGAAGATCGATTCGCGTACCATCCTCGACTCCTCCGGGGCGGAGCAACTCCTGGGCTTGGGCGACATGCTCTTTCTCAACCCGGGCAGCTCGCACCTCATGCGCGTGCATGGGGCCTACGTATCCGAGGAGG
>JBASVF010000247.1:0-12380 GCA_049275795.1 Desulfomonilia bacterium | reverse complement strand
GGATACTTGCCTACTATGATTACCCAATATCAACAGGACCTTTGGAGGGCACAAACAACAAAATCAAAACGCTCCAAAAACAGGCCTACGGGTTCAGAGACAAGGAGTTCTTCAAACTTAAAATCTCTGCCCGGCACGAGTCCAGGTACGCTTTGGTGGGATGAGCCTTATTTGTTATTGTTCTTATTGTGTCCTTTTCAAAAGCAGTTCAGGCGGGTTTCTCAATACATACCATGTTCGGGTCAATAAAGAAAAATAAGCCAAAGAATAATAACAAAATGCTCGAAGAATAAATTAAGTGTTATTGATAATACTGAATATTTTCTTCCTCCTAAATACCCTCCTTTGGTAAGTGGTCCCTATATAAACGATATCAATGAAATATTGAGTTGTTTTCACATGATAGTATGGATAAGAAAACACCTGAACATAATCCATATCGTTATCATAAATTATAAGGAAGATATTTTGCCGATACCTGATCGATACAGGCGTGAAGCAGGCTTTGCCTGAAAAGGATATCAAGGACGACGCGTTCACGCATGCAACCGATGCCGGCCGTCAAACAGTAACCTAACCCATCCACACCGAAAAGGAGATATTCCACAATGGACATCCCACGGATCTTCAACATTACCGAGAGCGCTCACCGCATCCACAACCCGATCACACCCGATAAGCTCGCCACGCTCGGATCGGCGCTGCGCCTGGAACCGGGGGCGCGGGTGCTCGACCTCGGCAGCGGCTCGGGTGAGATGCTGTGCACCTGGGCACGCGATCACGGCATCACCGGCACCGGCATCGACATGAGCCTGCTATTCACCGAGCAGGCGAAACTCCGGGCAATCGAGCTCGGCGTCGCCGATAGGGTCACCTTCATCCATGGAGACGCTGCTGGCTATGTCTCCGACGAGAAGGTCGATGTGGCGGCCTGTGTGGGTGCTACGTGGATCGGCGGGGGAGTCGCGGGCACGATCGAACTCCTGGCGCAGAGCCTGCGTCCCGGAGGGATCATCCTCATCGGCGAGCCCTACTGGCGGCAGCTGCCGCCAACCGAAGAGGTCGCCAGGGGGTGCCTTGCGGGCTCGATCTCTGACTTTCTCATGCTCCCGGAACTGATCGCGTCCTTTGGCCGGCTCGGCTACGACGTGGTCGAGATGGTCCTGGCCGACCAGGACGGATGGGACAGGTACGAGGCCGCCAAATGGCTCACCATGCGACGATGGCTCGAAGCCAATCCCGGCGACGAACTCGCGAAAAAGGTTCGGGACGAACTGACCTCGGAGCCCGTGCGCTATGCCACATACACGCGCGAATACCTTGGCTGGGGCGTGTTCGCGCTGATGGCGCAGTAACGCGAAAACCGCCGGACGACTCTCAAAGCCGAGAGAGCCCGGCCGTGCCCAGCAAATCCATCAAGCGTGCCGGCCTTCATTCACCGGTGATGTGCAAGTCGGGCAGGGAGGGCGCCGTTTGGCGGCATCAGCCCACGAATTAACCGACGGATAGTAACCGGTTGAAGTAATTGTCGCAACGGTCTGAGGCGGAACGTGCCGAGCCTCCGGCGGCCTGCATGCCAACTGATCGCGGTGGTCTCCAGGCAATCGGGGGATATTTATTTACCTCAAGGAGGCTGCTTGTAATGAAGCTCAATGTTCTTCTCGGCATCGCCGCGATCTACATGGCCATCGTCGGCCTGGGCCTGATCTTTGCGCCCCAGATCATCGGCAGAGGAGCGGTCCCTGCCGATGCCCCTGCAGAGCTTATTGCCTACCTGCGGGTCTTCGGAAGCCCCTTCCTGGGAATCGCGGTCCTTGACTGGACGGCCCGCAACGCAGAGCCTTCCCCGGCGCGGGACTCCATCATCCTCGGCAACATCATCGGGTTCACCGCCATAGCCCTCCTGGATATATGGGGCCTGCTCGGTGGCGCACGGCAGCTGACAAAGGTGTTTGCCATCATTCACCTGTTCTTTGCCATCGCCTTCATCTGGGCGGGACGGATGAGCATTTCAACGAGAGCGAGAGCAGGCTAGTGCTCGAGCGGCGAAGCAGGTATACGGTATCTGAAACCCCGTGATCTCCTCATGCGGGCAGCCGTGAACAGAACGGCATGCAATGGAGGAACGGGGAGCAAGGAACAAGGCGGTGCTGAGCGAGAAAGCCAGCCTGTGATCCAGGCAGCTTGAGGTGCGGCGGTCAACCCGTCTGCATATGCACAGGCAGGCATGGGCCGGCGATTAAACAGTATTTGAAGAACGGACAGTCCATGGCATCGGCATCGAGCGGGCCGTGCAGGAAACACTACGCGCCTCTCGTGCCGGCTAGCGGGCAGACGACAGGGGGTGTGTGCCGTGATGGAAACGATGCCGCTCGGCAGAGCGTTCACGTTGATAGAGCCGGGTCCGGTCGTCCTGGTGACCACGAACGACGGCGAGAAGAACAATATCATGACCATCTCCTGGACCATGGTGCTGGACTTTACACCGCTGCTGGCCATGACCACGGGGCCCTGGAACCACTCCTATGCCGCGATTGAGGAATTCGGGGAATGCGTGATCGCCATCCCCACCGTTGACCTCATCGATCAGGTAGTGGGGGTGGGAACCTGTTCCGGCGCCGATACGGACAAGTTTGAAAAATTCGGGCTGACCCCAGTGAAGGCAAGCCGCGTCAGGCCGCCCCTGATCGGGGAATGCCTGGCAAACATCGAGTGCAGGGTCATCGACATCGTAAGCAGGCACAATATCGTGGTCCTCAAAGGCCTCGCCGCCCACTACGACGGTTCCCGCAAGGAGAAGCGGACCATTCACGCGGTAGGCGACGGCACCTTCGTGGTGGACGGGCGCAGGTTGAACCGAAGGAGCATGATGCTCTCGAAGCTCCCGGAAGGCGTATAACCCATC
The DNA here is from genome assembly GCA_049275795.1 of Desulfomonilia bacterium. Taxonomy (GTDB): domain Bacteria; phylum Desulfobacterota; class Desulfomonilia; order UBA1062; family UBA1062; genus Phosphitivorax. The sequence continues at coordinate 9,475 of JBASVF010000247.1, read as the reverse complement.
GATGAGCAAAGGCGCGGCCGATCGCTCTGCGTGCGGAGATATTTCGCCTTGCATGCCGGCGGCGTGCCCGGCGATTCACTGCCGTGGGCGGCCCTGGTCCCAGCCGCGGGGCGCAATTGGAATGAGGAGGAGATATGAATGATTGGAAAGCATCCGGTTTTTTGTACCTGGCCGTGCTGGGGGCGTTGATCGCAACCCTTTGCGATGCCAGCCACGTGTATACGCAAGCCCTCAGCTATCCCGGGCCGCTCTGTGCCGGGCAGGCGTGGTGGGTATTCCCCGGCTTCCTGCTGGCTTTCTCCTTCATGGGGGTTTCCTACGTGGTGCAGGCAAGGCTGTGCCGGCAGGTGATGCTGGTCGAATCCAGTCAGTCCCCGGGCAGCGCACATGCCATGGTGGAATCGCTCGTCGTCTTCGTACTGGTCTACCTGCTCAGCGGATTCGGCAACGAGAGCCCGTATCTCCTGGCGCTGATCTTCTTCGGCACGTTCTTCATCCGCCTGGCCGTAACCTACGAGCGGGGCTGGGCCCTGCTGCTGGCCCTGAGCATGGCCGTGGGCGGCATGTTCGTAGAGGGCCTGCTATCACTTCTCGGCCAGGTGACCTACCGGCATGTCGACGTGTTCGGCGTTCCGTACTGGCTCGGGGGCCTCTACATGCACGGAGCGCTGGCGCTCAGAGAAAGCGCGAGGTTCTTCATATACCGGCAGCCCGCGGAACAGCGGGTGGTGCGAGCAGCGGCGGGCGGGCTTGAGCGTGCAGCCCTTCAGGCCGCTGCAACCAGCGTGCCCTGCACTTCCGACGAACCGGCACGCCGGCGGAAGCGATAAAAAGGCTTTCCATAAAGAGAGGTCCGGAAGACCGTCTCCGAGTTCGCAGCGCAGGTTGCATTCTGCGGGCGGCCCAAAGCGGCAATCCGGATAAGAGCCTGCGGCAGCCCATAATTCCGGGTCGCCCGCGGCAGGGGAATCATCAGTGATGAGATCAGAGATACGCGCCTGCAACAGGGAGGATATCCCGATCCTTGTCGAGATCATTCGAAGCTCGTTCAGGGACGTAGCGGTTCGTTTCGGTCTCACCGAAGACAACGCCCCTCGCCACCCCTCGAACTGCACCTCGGAGTGGGTTCGAAGAGACATGGAACGCGGGGTTGCCTATTTCATCATTGAAAGCAACGGGCACGCCGTTGGATGTGCGGCTCTCGAACGGGCGGATCCACAGACGTGCTACCTCGAGCGTCTCGCGGTCCTGCCCGGACACAGGAGGCACGGGTTCGGAAGAGCCCTGGTGGAACATGTCCTGTCACAGGCAAGGCTCCTTGCAGCCGGCAGGGTTGCCATAGGCATCATAGCGGATCACATCGAGCTGAAAGACTGGTACGGGAGAATCGGGTTCGTCGAGGAAGAGATCAGGGAATTTCCCCACCTGCCCTTCCGCGTCACCTTCATGGCTTATGATTTGAAAAAAGACCGTCGAGAGAGGTCCCCGGCGGACACGGGGCGCGGCTCGCGCCGCTGACCTCAGGCATCCGTCAGGATCTCTCTCACCAGGGAGGACCACAGATGGAGACGTCGAGAGAACGGTATATTCCGGCACTGGGATATCGCCTGCTGACTCCGGTATACGATCCCATCGTCGCACTCACCTGCAGGGAGAAAACCTTCAAGGGCCTGCTCCTGAACTAGGCCGGCATCCGGCCCGGGCACAGGGTCCTCGATGTGGGATGCGGCACCGGCGCCCTTGCCGTACGGATGAAAACGGCGGAACCCGGGGCAGAGATCGTATGCATCGACGGAGACCCCCAGGTCCTGTCCATTGCCAAGCGGAAGTCGGGCAGGCATGGCGCGAAAGTCATCTTCAACTGCTGCTTCTCGACCCGGCTGCCTTTCTAGGAGGGCAGTTTCGACAGGGTCGTTTCGAGCTTGTTCTTTCATCACTTGAGCAAGGCCCAGAAAACTGCCACCCTGCGGGAAATTCACCGGGTGTTGAAACCCGGCGGGCAGTTGCATGTCGCCGACTGGGGCAGGCCCACCGGCAAGCTCATGAGGGTCCTGTTTACCTTCATCCAGGTACTCGACGGCTTCCACACGACGTCTGACAATGTAAAAGGGCTCCTGCCAGACATCATCCATGAATGCGGCTTTGATTCAGTGCGAGTGTGCTGCAACCTGCCTACGATCTTCGGGACCATGGCACTCTATAGCGCTCAAAGGCCCTGTGCCCCGGAGGCTGACCGCCGGAACAGACCGGCTGTGCCGTTAAACAGGCTGCATCGATCAAGCTGGCAACTGGCCGATTCCTTTCTGATGGTTACGGTTGGACCGGCTGATCCTGCAGACGATTTTCCCTGCGCCGGTGGTCCTTTGGCAGCTGTCCGTGGCTTCGGTACGATGATCCGCGCTGCGTCGAGAGCCTTGCGACCGGCCTTCATCAGATTTATACTTGGCACCGGCTTGTCTTTTAAGCCCGGGCCTTTCCCCGGGTTCCGACGCGAGGCCGCGGCAGGGCAAGGCCCCTTGAGATTCACGAGCGGACACAGCGAATGAGCACGAACATACGATACAGGTTCATGCGTGAAGGGGAAGAGACGAAAGCCTGCTCCCTCGTCGAGAAGGTGTTCAACGAGTTCGTGGCCCCGGACTATGATGAAGAGGGCATCGAAGAGTTTTTCAAGTTTGCCCATCCCCTCGCCCTGGCCCGGCGCGCCGGCCCGGGCCGGGTAGTCATCGTGGCCGAGCAGGGACCAGAGCTTGCAGGCATTATCGAGATGCTTGATTGCGAGCACATAGCCATGCTCTTCGTGAGCCTCCGCGGCAGGGGAATAGCAAAGGAACTGATCAGCATGGCCATCGAAGAATGCCGCAAGAGGAGGCCGGGGTTGAGGAGGATAACGGTAAACTCTTCGCCGTTTGCAGTGCCGGTCTACGAAAGGATGGGCTTCAGGCCGACCGGGCCTTTCCAGAAAAAGAACGGCATCATCTTCAAGCCGATGGCCAGGGACCTGGATTGACCGACCCCTTCTCCGCAGGTTCGATGAAAGGGTTTCACCAGCCGGTGATCAACACCCGAACCATTAGCAGGCCCTTCGCCGCATATATTATTGCAGCCAGCCGGCTACGGCAAAGGGCAGAAGCCATGGCGCGGGATCGCGCCTGGAGGAGATAAGCCATGCCGAGCCGTATCTAGTGGTGGACCACGCTGTACCTGGCCGGCCTCGGCCTCGTGATGGGAGGCGCACATATGCTCGAGCTCCCGGTGCGAGCGCGATACGATCCGCAGTTCTACATGCTCGTCACCAGCACGCTCTACCGCTACTTCGGGCTGGTGGGCGGGCCTTTACAGGTGCTTGCGCTCCTGTTCTCGGTGCGGCTTGTGTGGCTCGTTCGCGCTCGCCCTGCCTTTTGTCCCACCCTTGCAGGAACACTGAGCCTCGCCCTGTCCCTGCTTTTGTGGTTCCTGCTGGTTCAACCGGTGAACACCGCATGGATGGAGGCGCTCGATGCCGGCCCCGGCGAAGCGGTACGAGCGTATTCCATGCTGAGGTATCGCTGGGAAGCCGGTCACGCGGCCGCATTCGCGGCGTGGCTGGCCGGGTTCGGGCTGCTTCTTAACGGGGCGCTTGCAGACCGGGCGGTTTTGAGGTAAGCGAGGTGTCGATACCTCACCTGGTGTCAGGTGCAGCCCGGCAAGCGCAGCCGGAGTTCGTCGATCACAGGGAAAAGCCGGCGTCCTGACCTGGAAAATGGCCTGCCCGCAGTGCGCTCACCGACAGGTGCCGCGCCTCCAGGCATCGGCTGCAATGAAGGAGGCACCATGACCTTGAGAGAAAAGATCGTTCTGCGGTTCCTGAGGGCAGTCATCCGCCTCGTCTGCATCATGCCCTATCCCTGGGCTGTAGCCCTCGGCAGGTCATTGGGCCTGCTCGCCTCGCTGTTCTTACCCCTTCACCTGAAGATAGGCGCTGTGCAGGCCGGCGCAACCCTGAACATCGCAAACCCCGGGCGCTTCATGCGAAGGGTGTTCATGCACCAGGGCGAGCTCTACGTCGAGACCATCAGGACAGCCTTCATGACCGACCGCGAACTCAAGGACTACGTAGACATTCAGGGGAAGGAGTACCTCGAGCGGGCGCTCGCCTCGGGCCGCAACCTCATGATCATGTCCGGCCACATGAATTGGGAGGTCCTGGGAAACATACCCAGGGTCATCGATGAAGATATCGCGGTCATGACCGACTACATCAAGAGCCCGGTGGTGCAGGCCATAGTCGATGAAATCCGGGCCAGGTACCGGGTCGGTTTGCTGCCTCCCAAGGGCGGGATGGTCAAGGCCTGCATCGAAAGGCTCCGGTCCGGGCGCGCCCTGGGCATGATCATCGACCAGAGGGGCAGGCGTGAGGACCGGCTGTTCTGCGACGTGCTCGGGCTTCCGGCGCCCACGAACCCCGCCCCGGCATTCATCGCCCTCAAGGGCGACGCCCTGATCCTGCCCCTGTGCGGTTTCAAGGAAAACGGCCGCTTCGTCTTCCGCCTCTCGAAACCCATCGATGCGAGGGATTTCGGCAGCGACTACCAGGAGATAGACGGAATCTCCGATTGCTGGAAATCGAGCGCTGTCAGGAACCTGAGCATTTCCATGCAATCGTGGGTCTCCTCGATCGTCCGGGAAAGACCCGACCAGTGGTTCTGGCTCCACTGCAGGTGGGCCAGGAGGTCCGAGATGAAGAGGATCGTGAGACAGGGTATCGATTTCAGGGATTACATCCTTGCGCATGCCGGGGAAGACCTTCCCCACGAGAGCGCGCCGGCAGCCTGAGGCACCCGACCTGGGGCCCAGGCCGAACCGGCAAGGCCGGTGCTCCCCGTGCAGACGGACAGATTTTCCGGTAAAGAATCGCGATCCTCGAGCTTGCCTGAAGCGGGCATATAACGTATAAACGTTCCTTCGTTCCAAGAAAAAACTTCAGAGGAGAGCGTTGCTCGTGGCAGAGAGAGACCTTGTGTACCGCGGAAAGTCGAAAGACGTCTACACCATCACGGAAGGCCCCTATGCCGGGAAATACCGGCTGGTCTTCACGGACAGGGCCACTGGCTACCTGGAGAACGGGAAACCCGTGTTCGATCCCGGATACGATGTCGTCGTGGGTGAAATCCCCGGGAAAGGCGCCATCGCCTGCAGGTTTGCCACGCATTTCTTCAGGCTTCTCAAGGAACGGGGCATCCCGACTCACTACATCGATACACCCGATGAGAACGAGATGATCGTCGAGCCCGCCCTGCCGCTTTCCATGCCGGCTGCGGCCCCCGGGCTACCCGGGTCGGCCCCGCTCCTGAACCTCGAGTTCACCTGGAGAAACAACGCGACCGGGAGCTTCTGGAGAAGGTACCCCTTCGTGAAACCCTGCAGGAACATCCACAAGGTGGTCGAGGCCTGGACCAAGGGCGACAGCGACATCCTCATCACCTTCGAAGCACTGGAGGAGACGGGCGCGCTTACCAGGGACGAGATCGAACAGAGTGTCGGGCTCGTGAAGGACATTGCCGAGATCGTCTCCGAAGAGTTTGCCTCCAAAGGCCTGCACGTCATCGACGGCAAGTTCGAGCTGGGCAGGCTCAAGCACGGCGACGGCAAGATCGTGCTCATCGACGAGATATCCCCTGACGTCCTGAGAGTGTGCAAGGGATACACCCCGAATGGAAACGGCGACTGCACGATCTACGAGCAGTGCACGGTGACGGGCTGCACTGAGGGCAGAAGGACGATCAAGAACAAGAAACAGGTCCCGGCCTCGGACTTCGTGAACATCTTCCTCTAGTCCTCGCCGGGAGGGCATCCGCCCTTTCTCCAGCAGATAAGACAGGCCCCGCACCCGCTGCGGGGCCTGTTTCGTTCCGGGTTGGGCTCGCCGTCACCCGGGCCCGCCCGGGGGATGAACGGCGGCGTGTACGGACCGGGCGGCCGGTGATCTTGGGCAGGATGCGCGGCCGCCAATCCCGGAAGGCCTCGGCACGGAACACACGCCGGGTATCCATGCCACCATCGGGGAGGGAAGAGAATGCAGAGAGGCACATGGCTCAGCTATGGTGAGCTCGCCTGGACGGAGCCCATCATAGCGGCTCCGGACGATTATGCGGATGAAGCGCTCTTCTACGTGAACCTCATCAGGGAGCACTCCAGCCTGGAACCCGCAACCCTGCTCCACCTGGGGTGCGGGGCCGGGGGCCACGACTTCTTTTTCAAAAAGCACTTCTCGGTGACCGGGGTGGACATCAGCCCCAGCATGCTTGAGATCGCCAGAAAGAGAAACCCGGAGGCAACCTACCTCGAGGGCGACATGCGGAGTATCGAGCTTGAGGACCGCTTCGATGCCGTGGTGATCCCCGACTCCATCGACTACATGGCCGCCTTAGCCGACCTCGAAAGCGCGATCGCCATGGCCTGCAGGCACCTGAAGCCGGGCGGGGTTCTCCTGGTCGTTGCAAAGACCAGCGAAGAGTTCGAGGAGAACAACTTCTGCTATACCGGCTCGAAAGACGGGGTGGAGATCACCCTCTTCGAGAACAACTATATCCCGAAGCCCTTTCGCATGGTCTATGAAGCGACCCTCGTCTACCTGATCAGGCGCCAAGGAGATCTGAGCATCTACACCGACCGCCACCTGCTGGGCCTGTTCCCTCTGGAGCAGTGGCTCTCCGTTCTTACAGGCGCGGGGCTCGAGGTCAGGCGGGCGAGGCTGGATCACGTCTACGATCGCTTCATCCTGAGCGAGGGGAGCTACCCCATGCAGGTGTTCATCGGGATCAAGCCTAAGTGACCCGCCCTGCCGGGAATCAAGGGGATCGGCGGCTGGCGCTCATGCATGATGCAGCCTACCGGAAAGGAGTCCTCCGTGATTTCCGTGCCGGTCACGTGGGTGCGCTCAGAGCACTGCTCCCACAGGAGCGCCCCGCCCCTGTCTCCGGCGTGAGAGGGCCGGTGACCCCAGAACACTGCGCCCGCAGGGGTGCTTCTCTTCTCCTGCAAGGGCAATGAGAACCTCCGGGCATGGGGTGCACTCGAGCCTTTTGCCGGTAATGTCCAGCAGCCCCAGCACATCTCGGGCAACCGCCTGCCGGCAGGCATGGCCGCACCCTAAAGCGCCGATTGAGACCCGCCGGCTCGATGATACTATACATCCTATGGAAAAGGCAGATGTCCGCAGGCCGAACGGCTTCCCAGGCTATTGGAGCAGACATGCCGTTCCCGCCAAGAGACCCGGCGCCTTTCGAGGCATGTGCTTCCGATCAATGGTGCACCCCGCCCCTCGATGGACGCCAAAGCCGCATCTGCGCGATGGGACCCAACGATTTTCAAACCCAAAGGAGGGGTGAGATATGAGCAGATTCTCCATCTCCCTCGTTCTGGCGATCGGACTTTTAATGTTCGCCCTTTCCGGCTGCAGGAGCGGGTCTGGAGCGCCGCCCACCACCGCCGATATCATGAGAGGATACGCCTCCGATGTGCAGGTCGATGTAGATCTCAAGCAAAAGCTTGCAGATGACTGGGACCGGGGCGCCGAACTGGTAAGATCCGGCAGGGAACTGATGGACGAAGGCGAACAGAACATCCGGGAAGGCAATGAGCAGATCGAGCAGGGGAAGAGAGACATCGCCGAGGGCAACATGCTCATGCGTAGCAGCGAGAGATCCTTCCAGGAGAATTTCCCAGGCCTGGCCCTCCCGGGCCGAAGGTAGCCTTCCGGTCCCTACGCCCATTGCCCCAGGTTCGGACGCGAAGGGGCAAGGGCCACTCTGGTGCGGCCGTTAGAAGGGCTCCTCAGGCGGCAGCGCATCCGGCAAATACATCGGGCCCGTTTGCAGGAACGGGCTTTTCCGTCGCCCTGCGCCGAATGAGAGAAGGGCCTACCGCCATGAGGCCCGGTCGCCGCAAAACCGGGCTCTTCCTGGCTGACCTGCCCGGATTTTTCTGTTTCCGCACGAGCCGGGTTCCGTGCTATGTATCCCCCACCACAAGCAAAGAGGAGAATCCTGCATGATTAAGGAGATCACCGCACAGGAGCTCGACACAGAGAGTTTCATCCGGGACAAGGTCAGGGATATCAGGGAAGCGGTCGGAGACGGAACAGCTATCAACGCGCTCTCCGGGGGCGTGGATTCGTCCGTGGTCACCATGCTGGGCCACCTGGCCCTGGGCCCCAAGCTCAGGTCCATCTTCGTCGAGAACGGCCTCATGCGCGAAGGGGAGGCCAACGAGGTCGTGGGGTTCTTCCGCGATCTCGGCGTCAAGGTCGAGGTGGTGAACGCACGCAGCGAGTTCTTTGCCGCGCTCAAGGGGATCACCGACCCGGAGAAGAAGCGCGAGGCCGTCACCCAGACCTTCTACCGCCACGTGTTCGGCCGCATCGTCAGGGAGAGCGAGGCGAGGTATCTCCTCCAGGGCACGATCCTGACCGACATCGACGAGACCGTTGCAGGCATCAAGCGCCAGCACAACGTGTTCGAGCAGCTCGGCATCGACCCCCAGGCCGCTTTCGGCTACCGCATCCTCGAGCCGCTCATCGAGCTGCGCAAGGAGGGTGTGAGGAAGCTGGGCAAGGCCCTCGGCCTGCCGAGCGGGCTCTTCGATCGCATCCCCTTCCCCGGCCCTGCGCTCGCGGCGCGGGTGATCGGCGAGGTCACCCCGGAGCGGATCGAAACGATCCGCAGGGCCACGGTGGTAATCGAACGCCTGCTCAAGGACTCCGGCGCGTTCCAGTACCTGGGCGTTCTCCATGAAGACCGGGTGACCGGCATGCTGGGGGGCAAACGGGAGTTCGGCATGCAGATCGAGGTGCGCTGCTGGGACAGCACCGACGCACGGACGGCGCGCCCCACGCGCCTGTCCTTCGACCTCCTGGAGCGGATGGCCGCCGAGATCATCAGCAATGTGCCCGGCGTGGTGAGCGTAACGTACAACATCGCTTCAAAACCGCCCTCGACCATCGAGGCGATCTGATCCCCTCCGCCGCCCTTACCCGCGGGCGGCACTTCACTGCGGCCGGGGTCCTGCACGGACCCCGGATCCATGCTCTTGGGAACGTCTGCAGAAGGGTGCGTGACCGCGGATAGGCAATTTTCGCCTTTCCTCGAGTCCGCCGGAGGCGCCCCAATCCCGGGGGTTTCTCCCGGCAGCATTCGAGGCGGCATCCCCCTCCATGACCGGCGCGCCGCCTACGGTTTTCCCAAGCGCACCTCCGGCATCCTCCATCACGGCCTTTCCCCCGGCCTGCCCTCCCCCACTCACCTGATCGAGAATCCTCCGGCCTGCATAGCGGGCCGCCGGGAGCATGGGGGCCAGATTGAGACCTCGGGCACAGTGCCCATTATAATCCTAGGTGGAACGCACTCGATCCTTATCGTTCGGATCTGCCGGTAATTACCGGTGATCAGGAAGGAAGGAGGACAGGGATATGCAGGAAAAAGTGGACGTATTGCCC
>JBASVF010000246.1:0-8582 GCA_049275795.1 Desulfomonilia bacterium | reverse complement strand
GTCCTGGGCCTAGCTAGACGATGGGGACCCACAGTGAGCCAGGAGGGATTCGAACCCTCGACCACCGGATTAAAAGTCCGATGCTCTGCCAGCTGAGCTACTGGCTCGATTTGCCCCCGTATCTCATGGATGGGTGAAAAGATCAAGGCAAAAAACGGGAGAATTCAGGGAGGACCGGCTATTAATCCCTTGATTAAATGATGATAAATGAAGGACTGGAACTCTCAAGGGTTTCACCGGGAGGCATACTGTGGTATATAGTGCTCCATGATCTGGATCGTGCTTTTCCTCCCTGTCTGCATATGGCTGGGCATCGCGGTGGTCTCGGAGCTGAACCTCCCGACCATCATGGCTCTCGGTACCACCGTGATCATCTACCTGATCATCGAGCTCAGGCAGGTCTCGCGTGACAGGGAAAGGTCACGCCTGCCGCTGTGGATCATGTTCCTGATGCTCGTCTCCGTGGTCCTTGGAGCGGTGTTGTAGGAAAGAAAAAGGAGAGGATGCCTTTCCCTCCTCTCCTACCTGTAAAATGAGCACGGTCTTAAGCTTCCTGAAGTATTACACCTCATCCTGATAAGAAAAATCATACACCTTCAGCACCCTGATGCCCTGGATGGAGAAGTAAAGCTCGTCTCCGCGTTCCACTCCACGAACCTCGGCCAGCCCGGATTCCTGGGCCTGAAAGATCTTCGTGTTCCCGAAATCGAAGATGGGTAGGTCCTTCGAGGTGAATGTCCAGATGGTCCCATCCTCGGCCATGGTCGAAATGAGATACTCACCCCGTCTCATCCACTGCTTTAGACCCTGGAACTCAAGCCTGCTGTTTTCGTTGTGCATGGTGGACCCTCCCCTTACGTGGAGTCTGCCGCATCCTGTACTGTACTTATCGGTACGGGAAAGACCGGCCTTGAAAAGAATGAAGAGAGGTCTATAACCGTTTGGAATCCTTGTAGAGCTTGTAGTCCATGCTGTCTACGAGCGCCATCCACGACGCCTCGATGATATTGGTCGATACCCCGACCGTGTTCCACCTATCCTTCTTGTCCCCTGATTCGATCAGGACGCGCACCACGGATTCAGTGCCCATCCGCGAGGAGATGACCCGGACCTTGTAATCCAGGAGCTCCACGTCCTGGATGCTGGGGTAGAACTTCTGGAGGGCCTTGCGCAGCGCCCTGTCCAGGGCGTTGACCGGGCCGTTGCCCATGGCCGCGGTATGCTCGACGTTCCCGTCCACCTCGATCATGATGGTGGCCTCTGACATGGGATCGGTGTCATCGCTTCGGCGCTCCGTGTTCACTCGGAAGCCCCTGAGCTTGAAGAAGCGCATGTGCACACCCATGGCCTTGTTCATGAGCAGCTCGAGCGACGCATCCGCCCCCTCGAACTGGAATCCGCAGTTCTCGAGGTCTTTGATGATCTTCACGATCTCGCCGGTCGTGGTATCGTCCTTGGCCAGGTCGATGTTGAACTCACGGGCCTTGTAGACGATGTTGCTCTTTCCCGACTGCTCGGATACCAGCACGCGCCGCTGGTTCCCCACCAGCGCCGGGTCGATGTGCTCGTAGGTGGCCGGATCGCCCATGACCGCGCTGACGTGTACCCCGCCCTTGTGGGCGAAGGCGGATTTCCCTACGAAGGGCTGGTGATCGTCGTGAGAAAGGTTGCCCACGTCACAGACGAAGCTGGAAATCTCCTTGAGCAGCGGCATGCATTCCCGGGGTATGGTCTCCAGGCCCATCTTGAGGCTTAAGTTTGGTATGATCGAGCACAGATTCGCATTGCCGCAGCGCTCGCCGAGGCCGTTGATGGTGCCCTGAACGTGATCGACGCCCGAGCGGACAGCCATGATCGTGTTGGCCACCGCGAGGTCGCCGTCGTTGTGGCAGTGGATGCCGAGGGGAACCTGGAGGGTTGCCTTCAGGAAACCGACCACCTCGGCTATTTCCGTGGGCAGGCTCCCGCCGTTGGTGTCGCAGAGCACCACCCGGGAGGCCCCGCCCTCTATGGCCGCGTTCACGGCCGAGAGGGCATAGTCCCGGTTATGCCTGAAGCCGTCGAAGAAATGCTCGGCATCGAAGATCACCAGGGGAACATGAGTCTTGAGATAGGCTATCGTGTCCCGGATGATCCTCAGGTTCTCCTCAAGGGAGCACCCCAGTCCTCCCTGGCCCAGGACATGGGCATCCCAGGACTTGCCGAAGACCGTGATCCCGTGTGTCTTCGCCTGGACGAGGTCCCTCACCATCCGGTCGTTCTCCGGAGAGGCGCCCGGTTTGCAGGTGCTGCCGAAGGCCATGATCCGGGCGCGCTTGAGATTGAGCTCGCGGATTTTCTCGAAGAGGCGGTCGTCCTTGGGATTGGCGCCGGGCCATCCGGCCTCGATGAAATCCACCCCGAGCTGATCGAGCTTCAGGACGAGATCGCGCTTGTCATCCAGGGAAAAATGCACCTCTCCGGACTGGGCGCCGTCTCTGAGGGTGGTATCGTAGATTTCAACCCTGCCTGTCATTGCCTGGGACCTTATCGAGCTCAAAGGCCTCGTGAAGCACGCGCACTCCCAGCTCCAGGAACTTCTCGTCGATGGCGCACGAGATCTTAATCTCTGAGGTCGAGATCATCATGATATTGATTCCCACCTTCGCGAGCGCCTCGAACATCCGCGCCGCTACCCCGGCGTGTGAGCGCATGCCGGTTCCCACGATGGACAGCTTGGCGATGGTGGTGTCTCCCACGGTATCCCTGGCCCCGAACTCGGACGCCTGTCTTCGCACGATATCGAGCGCCCTTTCGTAGTCGGCCTTGGTTACCGTGAAGCTCAGATCCGCGCTCTTTCCGTCCGTGGAGGTGTTCTGGATGATCATGTCTACGTTGATGTTCTCGGCGGACAGGGCATTGAAGAGCGTGGCCGCCACCCCGGGCCTGTCCTGCACTCCCAGAACGGTGATCCTCGCCTCGTTTCGGTCATAGGTGATGCCGGATACCACTTCCTTTTCCATACCCTCGTCCTCCGTGGTCATCAGGGTGCCTCCATTCTCGGAGAAGGCGCTCTTCACCAGGACGGGCACGCCGTATTTCTTGGCAAACTCGACAGACCTGGTCTGGAGCACCTTTGCGCCGAGCGAGGCGAGCTCGAGCATCTCGTTGTAGGATATCCTCTCGAGCCTCCGCGCCTTGTCGCAGACATTGGGATCGCAGGTATATAAACCGTCTACGTCAGTATAGATCTCGCACACATCGGCTCTGAGCGCTGCGGCCAGTGCGACCGCTGAGGTGTCCGATCCGCCGCGGCCCAGGGTGGTGATATCCCGGCCTTCCGTGATGCCCTGGAACCCTGCAACGACTGCGATCTCTCCGGACTCAAGCGACTTTCTGAGGCGCTCGATCTCGATCTGGGTGATACGGGCCTTGGTATGGGCGTTGTCGGTGAGGATGCAGATCTGGTGGGCCAGGAAGGACCGCGCGGGGACGCCCAAGTCCTTGAGCGCCATGGAAAGGAGCGAGATGGTGACCTGCTCGCCGGTGGTTACCAGGACATCGAGCTCCCTGGGATCAGGCCTTGGGGAAAGATCGGCAGCGAGCCTCAGGAGCCGGTCGGTCTCACCGGCCATGGCGGAGAGCACCACCGCGATGCTGGCGCCCTCGCGGTACCGCCTTGCCAGCTTCTCGGCGACCATCCGGATCTTCTCCAGGCTTCCCACCGAGGTGCCGCCGTATTTCTGAACGATCAATCCCACGGGTGTCTCCTCACCTGTCCGCAGCACGCGGGCCATGCCTGCGAACGGTTAGGCACACCCGTCATCGAAGTATGCTCGGGCCGACCTCATGGTGAATTTCCTGTCCGACTCCCCGATGTGCTCGATGAGGATATCGAGGATGTCTCCGCTGAAGAAGTCGCCCGCCTTCTCAGCCCACTCGATGATGAGCACGTGCTCCCTGTCCATGTAGTCTTCCAGGCCGAGCTCGTACACTGCGTCAGAGTCTAGCCTATAAAGATCTCCATGAACGATGTCAAGCCCGGCCTTGTAGACGTTCACCAGGGTAAAGCTCGGGCTCACCACGACCGACGGGTCCTCGATGCCGAGACCGGCTGCAATCCCTTTTGTCAGGAGCGTCTTTCCCGCGCCCAGGTCGCCGTGCAGGAGCAGGATCTCGCCTCCCGAGAGCTTCCTGCCGAGGCGGCGCCCCAGCTCGAACGTCTGCTCCGGGCTGTGGGTGATGCACTCGAACGTCACCATATCCTGCCTTTCAGATCCTCTCCGCTCAGGGTCTCAGACCATCGCCGCACCGCAGGCCGGAGTCGTCCGGACTCCGGGACTTTCCACGGTTCGAGCCTCACCCGGCTGCCTCCAGGACGACCATGGCCACGGCCGAGGAACGCTCGTGGGAGAGGCTTACGTGCAGGCGGGATACGCCCAGTTCATCAGCGATCTCCCGCGCCCGGTTTCTCAGGACGATCCGGGGGGCGTCCCCCTCGTTCTCGATCGCGATGTCCGTAAACCTGATCCCCCGGCCGAAGCCCGTACCCAGCGCCTTGGCCGCGGCCTCCTTGGCTGCGAACCGTGCCGAATAGTGCGGGAACGGGTGCCTCTTTCTCCGGCAGTAGGAGATCTCCGCGGGTGTGAACACTCGCCGCTCGAAGCGCTCGCCGTGCCTTTCGATGAGGGACTGCACCCGAGAGGTGTCGACGATGTCGATCCCCACTCCTACGATCATACGCCGCCCTCGATTGCCAGGACCATGTCCCTGATGCGTCGGGTCCTGCCGACATCGTGCACGCGCAGCACGTCGATGCCCTGCATGGTGCACCATGCGCTCACCGCATCCGTTCCCTCCTGTCGTTCGTGGAGCGGGACGTTCAGGGTCGCGCCGATGAACCCTTTGCGTGAGTGGCCCATCACCACCGGAACCCCGAGCGAGGAAAACTCGCGGATCCTCCGGATGAGGAGAAGGTTCCCGGCACGGCTCTTGGCAAAGCCGATGCCCGGGTCCACCAGGATCGACCCGACATCGATGCCTGCCTCCAGGCACTGCTCGATCTTCTCGTCCAGGAAGGCGTAGACCTCCCGGACGATGTCATCGTAGTCCGTCTTCTGCTGCATGGTCTCGGGCGTGCCCCGCATGTGCATCAGCACGATCCCGGCGCCGGTCTCCCGGACGAGATCCAGCATGCCGGGGTCGTGGTTCAGAGCGCTTACATCGTTGATCATGACTGCGCCGGCCTCGATGGCCGCCCGGGCCACCACGGCCTTTCTCGTGTCGATGCTCACCGGCACCTTCAGTTCCCCGGAGATCCTCCTGATGACCGGTATCACCCGGGAGATCTCTTCTTGGGCATCCACCTCCCGGGCCCCGGGCCGGGTCGATTCGCCCCCGACGTCGATTATCCCCGCTCCCTGGCTCACCATCTCGGCGGCATGTTCGAAGGCCTTCTCCTGGTCGAGCCACGCCCCGCCGTCAGAGAACGAATCCGGGGTGAGGTTCAGGATCCCCATGATCACCGGGGTGTCGTCCCAGTGGTGGGTTTTGCCGAGGAGGGTAAGGTCGAGTCCCCTGGTGTCCGGGAAGACCTGCTGCTCGATGGCCCGTGCGATGTTCGTCATGCCGGGCTGGAGCTTGAGCTTCTCCAGCAGGCGGTGGTAATGCCTCAGATCGCCCATGAGAAGGCAGTTCGACGCCTCGACCTTCCCCGCGATGGCACCCTGGTGCACGGCCACATCCCCGCCGATGGAGAGCATGCTCTGCTTGAGGATGTTGGCCGCATAGAGTTTTACCCCCTCGAGGAGCAGGTTCCGGTGCTCGAGCTTCGGCTCCATGTAGGGGAGGGATGCGGAATCGACGCCGCAGGAGAGGAGTGCCTGCCTGTCTGCATCCACGAGCAGCCGGGCTCTAGGCAACCCCTTCCTGGATGATCTCGTCGATCTCGGCGCCATCAAGCACCTCTTTCTCCAGCAGCCGCTTGGCTATCTTGTGCAGGGCGTCGATGTTTTCCTGAAGTATCTGCTTGGTCTTGTTGTAGCAGCCCATGATGATGGATTTGATCTCCTCGTCGATCTTCTGGGCGGTCAGCTCGCTGTAATCGACGCGCTTGGAGATCTCTCTGCCCAGGAACATCTCCTGCTCCACCTTGCCGAAACTCATGGGCCCCAGAGAGCTCATGCCCCACTCCGTCACCATGTGCCGCGCCATATCGGTGGCGCGCTCGATGTCGTTGCCGGCCCCGGTAGTCAGGCAGCCAAGCACGATCTCTTCGGCGACCCTGCCGCCCATGAGCACCGAGATGGTATCGAGCAGGTAATCTTTCTTGTAGGTGTGGCGGTCGTCAATGGGAAGCTGCTGGGTGACGCCCATGGCACGGCCGCGGGGAATGATGCTCACCTTGTATACCGGGTCGGCGTTGGGGAGTTTCTTTGCCACCAGCGCGTGCCCGGCTTCATGATAGGCGGTCGCCTGCTTCTCTTCCTCCGAGATGACCATGCTCTTGCGTTCTACGCCCATGAGGACCTTGTCTTTTGCCATCTCGAGGTCCTCCATACTCACCTTGGTGTGCTTCTTCCGGGCCGCCAGCAGAGCTGCCTCGTTGACGAGGTTGGACAGATCGGCCCCGGAAAAGCCGGGGGTCGCCTTTGCAAGCGTCTGCAGGTCGACGTCGTCGGCAAGGGGGATGTTTCGGGCATGGACCTTGAGGATGCCTTCTCTCCCCTTGACGTCCGGGCTCGCTACCACCACCTGGCGGTCGAACCTGCCGGGCCTGAGCAGGGCCGGGTCGAGCACGTCGGGACGGTTGGTGGCGGCCATGAGAATGACGCCCTCATTGGCCTCGAACCCGTCCATCTCGACCAGGAGCTGGTTGAGGGTCTGCTCCCGCTCGTCGTGTCCGCCTCCCAGGCCTGCTCCCCGGTGCCTGCCCACGGCGTCGATCTCGTCAATGAAGATGATGCAGGGGGCGTGCTGCTTGCCCTGGGCGAAGAGGTCCCGTACCCGGGAGGCGCCTACGCCCACGAACATCTCCACGAAATCGGAGCCGGACATGCTGAAGAAGGGGACCCCGGCCTCGCCGGCCACGGCCTTTGCCAGCAGGGTCTTCCCGGTGCCGGGAGGGCCGAGCAGGAGCACGCCCTTGGGGATTCTCCCGCCCAGGGAGGTGAACCGCTTGGGTTCCTTCAGGAACTCGATGATCTCCTCGAGCTCTTCCTTCGCCTCGTTGACGCCAGCAACATCGGCGAAGGTGACCTTGATCTTGTCCTGGGTCATGAGCTTGGCCTTGCTCCTGCCGAAGCTCATGGCCTTGGTCCCTCCCGATTGCATCTGGCGCATGAAGAGGATCCACACCCCGATGAGCAACAGCATGGGGATCCAGGAAATGAGCACAGACATGTACCAGGGCGAGTCATCGCTCGGCTTTGCCGAGATCATGACCTTTTTTTCTGTCAACTGTTCCACGAGCGGGGCGCCGTCGGGAACGTAGGTTTCGAACTGGGTGTCGTCGGTCAGCTTTCCCCTGACCTCATTACCTTGAATGACGACCTCCTTGACCTCGCCTTTCTCCAGGATCTCGAGAAACTCGCTGTACGCAAAGGTTGTCGCTTCGCTGGTGGGCTGGTTGAAGAGATGGAACAACATCACCATGATCAGGGCGATGACAACCCACAGGGCGATGTTTTTCATGGTGCCGTTCCCATTCTTCTGGGACTTGGTATCGGGCATGTATCAAATTCTCCTTGTCAGTCAGTTCTCGATGGATGCGAGGGCCGGAAGGGCGATCTCACGGTAATTGTCGGAAATCCGGTCGAGCGCATCCCTGGCCTCCGTATGCCTGCCCAGAGCCACCAGCGCCCGGGCCTGGTAGAAGAGGGCCTGGTCACGGTATGCCGGAGGTGAGCTCTCTACGGCATCCCCGAGGAGCTGCAGAACCTTCTCTGGCTCCTGCCGGTCGAGGTGTGCGGCCGCCAGGATCAGGATCCCCTGCCAATGGAACGTATCTTTGCGGCCCCAGTCATTGATGAATTCCTGGGCGTTCTGGATGGCCGCCTCGTGGTTTTCCCCGGCATAGGCCATGCCTGCGAGCCTCAGCCGCGCGAGTTTGCCGGCCCGGGTATCGGCGAAATTCTCGACCACGCTCGTGATGGATTGGGATTCGGTTCCCGCACGGTTCAGCGCATCCATGGCGGAGTGTTCCCTGCCCGTTTTCCAGGAAAGAAAGCCGATGCCCACTGCAAAGACAACGACGACGATCGCCACCAGGGTGGCGAACCGTGCAGGATTCTCCTTGATCCACT
This sequence comes from Desulfomonilia bacterium, assembly GCA_049275795.1. Taxonomy (GTDB): domain Bacteria; phylum Desulfobacterota; class Desulfomonilia; order UBA1062; family UBA1062; genus Phosphitivorax. The sequence goes on along the minus strand of JBASVF010000246.1, from coordinate 300 downwards.
GTACGGTCGAGCCAGCGGTGGTAATGAAATCATCCGGCGCTTTGAGAAGGTCTTTTCTCGTCGTCTTGGCCATGGGCATTTCTCCTCGTGTGTAATAGACACATAATCATATAGTAACGAACCGATGCTTCTGTCAACGTGGATCTCCCCTCCCGGAAAGGGACCGGACCCTGTTGGGGATATGGTTACGGTCCATGCGTATTGCCGTGGGCGGCAAGATGGATGTGCGATCATGGTGAGCAGGGGCGGGCCCGATTCCTGTTCAGAATACGCATGGTGCGGTTTGGGCCAATGACAAAA
>JBASVF010000245.1:0-1839 GCA_049275795.1 Desulfomonilia bacterium | reverse complement strand
CTCCTTCATGCCTGCCGGTATGGGTTGACCTCGCTCGCCCTCCCGATTAAGCCGGGCCTCCGGGGTGGGCCGCGCCCCGAGGCCCGGGCCTTCCGGCGCCTCAGCAGCCTTCAGTCGCCGCAACGCCGGATAAGGGAGAAAACCCTTCTGCCCTGCTGTCTCTCCCTGGAAGGATCCTTAGCGCAAACACGGGAAAATGTCATCACGTTCAAGGAAATCCCGTCTTCCCGGGCTCCCTGGAGAGCCGCTGTCCGGATACGCGCCCCCTTCAGAGGCGGAAGAACACCCCGAGGCCGAAGACGAACTGCACCAGGATGTCCGAAGAGACCGCTACCGAGAGCCCCTCATCGCTGCTGAAGGCAGCACCGCCGCCCTGGTTTTCCACCAGAGTGGCAAACGCCCGCCCATCGAGGCGGAGCCCGAGACGCTCGGTGATGAACGCCCGGACGCCGCCTCCCAGCCCGAGGGAAAACCGGATGAGCGAGTCCACATTAGACGGCTCGGGGTCGAGATAGGTCACGCCCAAGGACCCTGCGACATAGGGCCTGAACGTCCCCTGGTCGTGCCAGGTATAGGTGCCGCCGAGCTGGAGATAGTGTACATCAATGTCGAAGGCCGCCCCCTCGAAGGACGGCTCGCCGTCCGCTTCCAGCCTCGTAGGCTGCCTGCTGTAGTAGAGCTCTATCTGCCTGCCTTCATCCAGCGGGAAATCCACGGCAAGCCCCAGGGTCGCGGCCTCGTCCAAGTCCAAATCGGCGCCATCCGGGCTCTCCTCGAACTGCCCGCCGAGGGCATAACCCACCAGGGGCGCAACCTCGAGCTCCACCGCGTCCGAGTGCAGGCAGGGCCCGGCCGCGAGAGCAATGGTGCAGCCGATCGTAAGCAGGCTCTTTCTCATCCTCATCATCGTACCCCTCATGTGCTCGTGGTTAGGTATTGCCTGTTTTCCGGCCTGGGGTCAATAGCCATCGCACGGTTCCCTGTGCCCTTAGTCCCCGAGCGCTCATCTGCGTGGAGCCCCCGTCCTCCCGGGGACACGGGGATGCGTCTTGGTCAAGGGCCAGGACATGGTGGCTCAGGCCCGTCCTCCCGGGGACACGGGGGGGGATGCGTCCCCACACCGAGCGCATACCCTGTTGCCTTCTCCGGCGCGCTTTCCGGTCCGGTTGCCGGCATCTTCGGACAACCGGCGCACATCTCACCTTACCCCTGAAAAGGGCGCCCGGCCGTGCCCGGGCAATGGTTGATTCACCGCGGAGGTCTCATATTACAACGAGTATAACAGGCCGCAGGAGCAAACCAGGACCCCACAGGCGAAAAAGCAGGGGAGAATCATATGGGTACGAACAGTAAAGCACGTGTGGCAGTAAACGGTTACGGGGTGATCGGCAAGCGGGTGGCGGATGCGATCGCCCTGCAGGACGACATGGAGCTGGTGGGTGTGGCCGACGTGAGCACCGACTACCGCATCAGGGTCGCTGTGGAACGGGGGTACCCGGTCTATGCCTCTGTTTCGGAGAAAAGGCCGATGATGGAAGAGGCGGGCATCCCGGTCCAGGGTGACCTCGACGCACTGCTCGAGGAGGCTGAGATCGTCGTGGACTGCACGCCCAAGGGTATCGGTGCGAGAAACAAGGAGCTCTACCAGTCGAAAGGGATCAAGGCCATCTTCCAGGGAGGGGAGAAGCACGCGCTCACCGGGTACTCCTTCGTGGCGCAGGTCAACTACGAGGGGGCGCTCAACCGGGACTTTGCCCGGGTGGTGTCGTGCAACACCACGGCCCTGTGCCGCATCTCCAACGCCCTGATGAAGCACGGCTGGGTCGACCGCCTCAGAGC
>JBASVF010000244.1:0-2807 GCA_049275795.1 Desulfomonilia bacterium | reverse complement strand
AGAGCTTCTCGGTCTTCTGGAGATCGATGATGTGGATGCCGTTGCGGGATCCGAAAATGTAGGGTTTCATCTTGGGGTTCCATCTCGGCGTCTGATGCCCGAAGTGCACCCCGGCCTCTAAGAGCTGCTTCATGGTTACTACTGCCATTGACTGTCCTCCTGGTTTTTCCTCCGTCCGACAGAACCGATCCTTGCCTTCAAGGACACCGCGGATCCTGCCAAAAGTGCCTGGACGTGTGTTTTGGTGAGGCTTTATCACACAAGAACCGTGGTTTCAAGGCCTGAATATTCCAAGAAGCGAAATGTTTTTCAGATCCTGGCCCATTTACTTGAAAAACGGTGCGAGCATCTTGAATTGCGTGGATCCCGCCTTTTCCAGGAGCATGAACACGATCATCTCCGTGGAGTAGACCAGGGCCCCTGCCCGGCCCATCTCGCGCAGCGCATCCAGCCGGTCGGACGCCCGGCGCGAGCACATGGCATCGGAAACCGCCGCCACCCGATACCCGGCCATGAGCAGGTCGAGCACGGTCTGAAACACGCAGACATGGGCCTCGATCCCCGTGACGATAACGGTCCGCCGGCCCAGGGCCTCGACCCGCTCCCGGATTGCGGGGTCCCGCCAGCAGCTGAATGAGATCTTTTCATAACGGTGAAGACCTCGCACCTGCTCCGCAAGCTCGGGAATGGTATCTCCCAGGCCCCGGGGGTACTGCTCGGTGACGAGCACCGGCATGTCGAGCACGCGGGAGGCCTCCAGCAGGATCCGGGTGTTCCTGACCACCCCCGGCCTGAGCCCCTCGTCCATGGCGGCAAACAGCTTCTGCTGGATGTCCACGACCATGACCATGCAGTCCTGCGCCTGCAGCATGAACCTGTTCATGAAAGCCCCCTTTATCATGCAGATTTTCAACCCCTCATAATACTTTCGCAACGGCTTTTTCAACCGTGCCCGCGGCAGGGCCTCTCACCCTGTTCAGAAGACGAGAGGATAGGCGGCCGCATAGACGATGGCCGGGACGAGGTTGCCGACCCGGATACGGGTGAGATCCAGCAGGTTGATGCCGATGCCCAGGATGATCATTCCCCCGGTCGAGGTGATGGACGCGAGCACCAGAGGATCCTGCAGAAAGGCCATGTGCGAGGCCACCAGGGTGAGCCCGCCCTGGACCACGAGGACGGACAGCGCGGAGAAGGCCACCCCGATCCCCAGGGTGGAGGCCAGAGCGACCGATGCGACGCCGTCGAGCAGCGACTTGAGGTAGAGAATGCTCGCGTCGCCCGTGGTGCCTTCCTGGATACAGCCCAGGATCATCATGGCCCCGGCGAGATAGAGCACCGAGGCGGAAACGAACCCCTGGACAAAGGTCGCCGACTCCGAGCGAAACCGCTCCTTGAGGCGAGCCCCCGCCCAGGCGATGCCGTCTTCGATGCGCATAAGCTCGCCGGTGAGCCCGCCCAGCAGCAGGCAGGCGACCATGGGGATGAGATCGTCCACGGTGAGCGCCATCTTCAGGCCGATCACCACCACCGCCAGGCCCAGGGCATGCATGAGCGTCCCTTTAAGCCTCTCCGAAAGATGCCTTCCCGCAAGCAGGCCTAGACCCGCCCCTGCCGCCACAGCCGCCGCATTCACCAGAGTTCCTGTCACCGCGCACCCCTTTCCATGCCACACCGTTACTACCGAAGACCGGCTTTCCTGGTCAATCTCAAAAACATTCCCCCATGCCCGGCTCTCCAGTGTCCGGTCTCAGGCATCTCTTCTCTCCCCCGGCGGGACCTTCCGGATGCCGCCGGTGTGATCGGGTGAATGTATGATTATATTACATTCTCATCATAGAGCTATTGACAAGCCGGCCACGGGGCTTTACATTTTTCCCATGGATGCACCCTATCCACAGGATCCTTCGGACCGCGAAGAAAGGATCAGGCGGATCAGGAGCCTGCTGCCGGACAACGAGCAGGCCATCATCGAGCTTGCGGATTTCTTCAAGCTCTTCGGGGATTCCTCCCGCATCAAGATCCTCTTTGCCCTGGGAGCGGCCGAGCTCTGCGTGGGGGATATCGCCTCGCTCCTGGACATGGGGCACTCCGCCGTCTCCCATCAGCTCAGGACCCTGAGCCGGTCCCGCCTGGTAAGATCGCGCAAGTCGGGCAAGAACGTGTTCTACTCCCTCAGCGACCGGCACATCAAGAACGTCCTCACGCAGGGGTTCGAGCACCTCCGGGAGTGATGCGCCGGGAATACCGTGCAGCGGTGCTGACAACCGTTCTCCCTGCCGTTCTTTTTCCGATCCCGTCCCTCAGGAAAGAATATTTTTAACAATTCTGTAAATGAACGTCGATTTTGTTTGTCATAATACCGATAAATAAATATCATAGGCATAAGTAAATATTTCAATGTCTGCGGTTCGCCTGCAGATATTTTTTGATGAATTTATGATAAAAATATTCCCACACGACGATCCGAGCCAGAACCTGAGGATGCGCCGCTTTCTGATGGCGTTTGCCTCGTATCTCATGTGGATGGTCCTGACCGCCTACTGCTACCACCAGGGCTGGTTCCGGATACCGCTGAGGACCACGCTGGAGTGGTTCGTGCTGATCCTCGTCATGAACTCGGTGCTGTTTTTCGTCTTTCGCACCGGGCTGAACAAACGATTCAAAGACCCGAGCCTCACCATGCACCAGATGATCCTGGCGACCTTCTGGACCCTGGTGGTGGCCTACTACACCGACGAGGTCAGGGGCATCCTTCTGCTGCTGTACATGGTGGTGTTCATCTTCGGGGTCTTCCGGCTGAACCT
>JBASVF010000243.1:0-2692 GCA_049275795.1 Desulfomonilia bacterium | reverse complement strand
GGGTAACAATGATCACGCGGGCCGCGAAGGCGAATCCCCGCCGTTGGCACTCCACAATGCCGGCAGGAGCCGCCGCCCGCTGCAGCGGATACAGCCTCGGCAAACCTTTGGTTTCCCTTTTCCACGGAAATGGGCTATTGGGTGGACGCAGGACGCCGCGATAGGCAAGGGCCGATCGTGCCCTCTATGGGTCCAATACGAGAGGATGGTTTGCACCCGTGAACAGGCTTACCCTACGGTCTGATGCCTTGCTCTTCATCACCGCGCTCATCTGGGGATCGGCCTTTGTGGCCCAGCGCGTGGGCATGGATTATGTCGGCCCCTTTACGTTCAACGGCGTTCGTTTCGCCCTGGGAACGTTGGTCCTGCTGCCCGTGATCTGTCTCAGGCGGGCCTCCTCGCTTAAGCGTGCCGCCGACAGGCCGGTCCGATCGACGCTCGCTGGCGGCCTACTCGCCGGGTTCGTACTCTTTGCCGGCGCCTCGCTCCAGCAGGCGGGCATCGTGTACACCACCGCGGGCCACGCGGGCTTCATCACCGGGCTCTACGTGGTGCTTGTCCCCATCCTGGGCACGATGATGAACCAGCGCACCAGCACCGGGACCTGGGCAGGTGCCGTGCTGGCCGTGGCCGGGCTCTATCTCCTGTGCGTATCGGAGGGTCTCACCGTAGCTGCAGGCGACGGGCTGGTCCTGGCCGGGGCCTTCTTCTGGGCCGCGCACGTCCTGGTCATCGGGTGCTTTGCCCCGAAGGCCGACTCCTACGAGCTTGCGTTCCTGCAGTTCGCCGCATGCGCTGTCCTGAGCCTGGGCGTTGCCGCCTTCACGGAGCCGATCGAGCTCGGCCCGATCGGCGCGGGGGCAGTGCCCATCCTGTACGGGGGCGTCATGTCCGTGGGGATCGCCTACACCCTCCAGGTAGTGGGGCAGCGGCACGCACCCAGCTCGCACGCGGCCATCATCCTGAGCCTGGAGTCCGTGTTCGCAGCCCTGGGAGGCTGGCTCCTGCTTGACGAGCACCTCACCGGCCGGCAACTCGCGGGCTGTTCGCTCATGCTCGCGGGCATGCTCGCCTCCCAGCTCTGGGGAACCCGGGCGGCGGGCGGGACCGGGGACAGGGGCGCAAAGCCGGAAGAACCCGAGCTCCCTGCTGCCGTGGAGGGCTGATCCCCCGGGCGGCGAAGCCGATCGCCCCTGATTATAACCCGCCCAAGGGTGAACGGGGGCAGCTTATGTACGCCCGCCCTCGCCCGCCGGTGAAGTCGTCCGGCTCAATTTCTCCCTGCTTCCCGCCGATAGGTACCTCTGCTGGAAAGGATACAGAAATCAACATGAAAGAGGACAGGATGGACGTTAACTTGATAAACCCCTTCATCGAGGCGACACTTCACGTGCTTTCGAGCATGGCCTTCACCGAGGCCACGGCGGGAAAGCCCTTTCTCAAGAACGACAACATCGCCTCCGGCGACGTGACCGGAGTCGTCGGGCTCATCGGCGAGGCCCGGGGAACGATCTCGGTGAGCTTTACCGAGGAGTGCATCCTCTCCATTGTAGGCAACATGTTCGGCGAAGATATCACCCACATAAACGACGAGGTGAAGGATGCGGTGGGGGAGATCCTCAACATCGTCTCCGGCCAGGCCAGGCAGAAGCTCGAGATGCAGGGAAGGATACTCAAGGGCGCCATTCCCACGGTCATCACCGGCAAGAACCATTCCGTTACCCATATCACCAAGCAACCCATCGTTGCCGTGCCCTTTGAAACGGCGCGCGGGCAGTTCACCATCGAGATCTGCCTGGAGGACGGCCAGTAGCCTTTATCCGGTTTTCCCGGTTCCGATTGTCCCGGGGCACGTGCCTGTGGTACCTTGAACGGGCCATGAAAGACATGATCCGGCACGTCATGCTGGAATGCACCGAGTCTTCGTGTGGGATGCGCTTTCCCATCGTCGCCCGGTCAGGGCTCGGCGGGAGCTGCCCCCTGTGCGGGGCCCCCACCAGGCAGGCGTCGGGGGAGTACAGCGAGCGCGGGGTGGTCCGCACGGGAATGCCCGCCGTCTCTTCCCGGATCGAAGCGCTCCTCGATAACATCAGGAGCGTCTACAACGTAGGCTCCATGTTCCGATCATCGGACGGGGCCGGGATCAGCCGTCTCTACCTGTGCGGTACGACATCCACCCCGGACAACCCCAGGCTGGCGAAGACCGCGCTGGGCGCCCAGGACTCGGTGCCCTGGAGCTATGCGAGAAACGGCCTGGAGACCGCCCGGTCGCTGAAGCGCACGGGCAGGAGACTCTGGGCCCTGGAAGGAGGCCCCGGCTCGATTCCCCTCTCAGAGGTCTCCGTGGAGCTCGACGCATCTCCCCTGGTGCTCGTGGTCGGCAACGAGGTCTCCGGGGTGGATCCGGCCATCCTGGAGATCTGCGAGAGATCGGTCCATATCCCCATGACCGGGGCCAAATCGTGCCTCAACGCAGCCGTCGCCTTCGGGATCGCCGTATATTTCCTGTGCATGCCGGCACTGGCCGGATTTCATGCTGCCCGCTGAGCCCTCGGCAGGCGGGACCTATTGACCTGTTGTTTTTCGGGACCGGCGATGACCACGCTGGGCTTTCAAGGGCAGGAAGGATGATCGCGGTTTTTAGTTGGGAAAAGACGCTGGATGAGGGTGGAACGTCCGATACCCTCTATCC
>JBASVF010000242.1:0-4775 GCA_049275795.1 Desulfomonilia bacterium | reverse complement strand
GGAGCCATTACCGGCCTGCCCGCCCGGTACTGCCCCTCCTTGGAAGACAAGGTCATGCGCTTCGGAGACCGGCAGGGCCACCAGGTGATCATCGAACCCGAGGGCGTCTCCACCCGGGAGGTCTATGCCTCGGGGCTGGGCAACTCGCTGCCGGTGGACATCCAGTGGGAGGTGGTGAGGTCCGTGCCCGGCCTGGAGAAGGCCGAGATCATCAGACCGGCCTATGCCATCGAGTACGATTACATCCTCCCCACCCAGCTCACGCGCACCCTGGAGACCAAGACGGTAAGCGGCCTCTATCTTGCCGGCCAGGTCAACGGGACATCGGGTTACGAGGAGGCGGCGGCCCAGGGGCTCGTGGCAGGCATCAACGCCTGCCTGAAGATCCAGGGCAAGGCCCCCTTTGTCCTGGACCGGTCCCAGGCCTACATCGCGGTCATGATCGACGACCTGGTGACCAGGGGGACCTCCGAGCCCTACCGGATGTTCACCTCGCGGGCCGAGTACCGTCTAGTGCTCCGCGAGACGAACGCGCTCTTCAGGCTCACCGACATCGCGCTGGATCTGGGGCTAGTCTCGCATGAGCGGGCCCGCCGGGTGGGTGAGATCCTCCGGGAGATGGAAAGACTGAAGGACCACCTGGAAAAGACCATTGTGGCGATCCCCCGGGACCTGCCCGGTGTGAGGCCCTCCCGGGGAATGGAGGCCGAGCGCGTTAGCCTCAGGAGGCTTCTCAGGAGGCCGGAGGTGAGCATGGACGATCTCTGCGCACGCGGCCTCGTGCCCGAGTGCCGGGCGCTCAGCGCCCTGGAGGTGGAGGTGGGCATCAAGTACGAGGGCTACATCTCCCGGCAGCTCTCGGACATTCAGGGGCTCAAGGAGCTCGAACGGGTGAAGCTCCCTGCCGGCATTTCCTACCGGGACATTTCCGGGCTTTCCAATGAGCTCAAGAGCAGGCTCGAGGAGGTGAGGCCCCAGACACTCGGCCAGGCCGCCCTGCTGGAGGGCATGACTCCGGCAGGCCTGCAGGCTATCCGCATCGGGCTCAGATCTTCAGCTTCCTGATCGCTTCCAGTATTCCGGCCTGCCTCCTGAACACCCAGCTCTGGAGAATCTGCTGGTCGGAGGAGTGGAGGAGAAGCGAGATCCCGTAGTTGAAGCTCCCGTCCGGAAGCTCTCCTTTGAACATCACCTCGCCTGTGCCCAGGAGAAGGTTGTGCTTGGGAAGCGCAAGGCCCACAGGGTAGGCCTGGTTCTTCTCCAGCCCGGCATACGTCGAGACCAGCCCGACTCCGCCTTCGCTCACGTCGCGCACGATCAGGGAGGCGGTGCGCAGCCCGGGGGGCAGGATGTGTAGGGTTACCGGATGCTCCGGGTCAGGCTCCACCCGGAAGAACCTGCGCTTCTGCTCGAAGACCCTCTCGGGGAGAAAGACCGTGATCCTTCCCCGGCGGCAGCTGTCAACCGCGAGATCGAATCCCAGGGTCTGGCCTTCGTAGGTGAAGAACCCGGAAAGGGGCTTGCGGCCCCCCAACCGGCTGTAGAGTTCCACGAACTCCTCGGGGGTGAAATTGTCGAGCACGATCCTGGGCTCGACCTCTCCCACGATCTGGATGATCTCGCAGGTTGCGCTCAAGGTGGGAAGGCTTTCGCGGAACTGGCATGAAAGGGTGATCCTGGCCCTGCGCCTGAGGATGCTCCGGAAGAGGGCCGGGACATCCCGGGTGTCTCGGGATGAGGCGCCGGGTGAGCGTCTTGGCTTGTCCTCGTCGTGAACAGGGGCGGAAGCGGCTGGTTCCTGCCGCTTGAGGAGAAAGGTGATCAACCCGAGCACCGTGAGCCGGGAGGATCTCAGGTCGTTGATGAAGAGTACGCCTTGGGACGCGTGGTTGAGGAAATCGAGCTGGAGGCTCTCGCACTCGGTGTGAATGATTATGGGCCCCCGGATGCCCCGGGCCCTGATGTGGCCGACCACCTCCTGGAAGCTCCTGAAGTAGGGCAGGACCACGATGTCCTGTTCAGATCCCTCCTTGAGCAGCTCGAGGATCAGGCTCTTGAGCTCGAGGACTCTGGCCGTGATCCCGGTGTCCTTGATTCCCAGGGTCCTGGCATCCTCGCCGGTCATCCATATGGTTGCTCCGGTATCCATGCCCGGCTACTGTCCCGATTCGCCCAGGTCCTGGAGGCTCTGCCTGGCTGCGGCAGCCAGCAGGCCGCTTTCATCGAGACGGATCACCTCCCGCAGGTGCTCTGCAGCCTTGGAGATGTTGCCGACCTTGAAGTATGCCTGGGCGAGCTCCCAGTGGGCCTCGGCATAGCCCGGGAATTCCAGGATGGCTTTCTTGAACGCCTCGATGGCCTGTGCATCCCGGCCCTGCCTGAGATAGACCTGGCCGAGGATATTCCAGGCAGGCGCATAGTGGCTGTTGGCCGCGAGGGCCTGCTGTGCCCAGCGTTCGGCTTCTTCATATTTCCTGTCGTGGAAGTACACTGAGGCCAGGTTGTAGTGAGCATACTCGGGCGTGGCGTAGAGCTCGTCCTTCAGTGCGTTCTGGAAGGCTTTGATCGCGTCCTTCGAGTTTCCGGTGTGCACCAGGATGGTGCCCTTGAGGTTGTAGGCCTCGCTCTTGAGCCCCGGGTGCTCCATGCTCAGCCGGTCTGCCAGGCTGATCGCCCTCTCCACGTTCTCGAGCGCCTGGTCGTATTTCTCGGATTTCAGGTAGGCCAGGGCGTATGCATAGTAGACCTCGGGGTCCTTTGGGTTTTCCTTGGCCGCCCTCTTGAGCTCCACGAGTGCCCCATGGATGTCGCCCCGCTGGATCTTGCCCATGGCGATGCCTACCATGGGCTTGGAGAGGTTGCGCTTTTCCTGGAAGGTGGTCGCGCATCCTGCAAGCACTAAGATGATGATCACTGGAATCCACAGTTTTTTCATAGTAGTTGCCTCGCAAGCTTTTTTCTACCTGATCGTCTGCTCGATCACGTACCAGCCGTCTTCCGAATCCGACGCCGTATCCACCACCAGGTGCATGATGCCCAGGTCCGGGAAATCCGCCTTCAGCGCATCGAGATCCACCGGCTCGAAGGATTTCTTGTTGTTGTGATAGGCCTCGGGGGTCAGGGCGTTCGATTCGTAGTTCTCCTTGGTGCGCTTCGAGATCTTCTCCAGGGAGTAGGCCTCGGGCGCGCTCGTCTGCTGGATGATCAGGGTCTTGCCGGCCCGGGCAGCCACCTCGGCCGCCCGCCTGCGCAGGGACCGCTTGATGAAGGTGGCGTCCAGGATTACCCCCTTGCCCCTGGTTGCGAGCTCGTGAGCCATTTCGAACATCCGGTCATAGACGAGCGCTCGCTTGTTCATGTCAGAAGCCACCTTTTCGTCGAAAATATCCTCCCCCTTCAAGATCTCCTTGCGGATCATGTCGGTGCGAAGAATGGTGTAGCCCTTGATGCGGGCGATCACCTCTGCGGTCTCGGTCTTGTTCGTGGCGGGAAGCCCGCAGGTGATCAGGACCGCGTCGCCGTCGATCTCCCGCTCAATGAAATCCCTGAATGGCACCCTCATGAGTCGGATCCTCCATGACACATGTATTCCCGTTACTTATACCACAAGTACCGCGCTCTCAAAGCCGGAACTTGGTGTTTTCTTCTAAGGTACATGAGCGAACTGCCCGGCCACCCAGTCCGGGACCGTGACGGTACCCATGATGGGCGGCTGCTGGTGGCAGTCCGAGCCGCCGGTCGCGATAAGCGAGTGCCTGCGGGCGAAATCGGCAAAGGCCCGCATCTGGGGCCTGCTGTGGCGCGAGTGCCAGCACTCGATCCCGTCTATGAGCCCCAGCATGGAATCCCTGATGATGGAAAGCTGCTCGTGGAGCACCGGGGTGAGCGGGACCAGGGAGGTGCCGTTCGGGTCTCCCGGGTGGGCCAGCACGAGCCTGCCCCCGGCGCCGTGAATGAGGGACGAGGCCTCCTGAAGGCTCAGGGGCATCTTGGGAACGTCGCACTTCACCAGGTAGCGCTCGAAGGCCTCCCGCTTATCGCTCACGATGCCCTTTTCTATGAGATACGAGGCGATGTGCGGCCGGGCCAGGGCCCCGTCGGCCCGGGCCTGGATCGCTTCCATGTCCTCTGCGGTGAACTCGGGCATGCCCTGGCTGCGGAATTCGGCGTTGAGCTTCTCAAGGATCCGTTCCGCCCGCGTCACCCGGTGAGCGCGCAACGCTTCGAGCTTTTCGGAGAGCGCCTTGTTATGGATGTCGTATCCGTAGCCCAGCATGTCGAGGGACACCCCCTTGCCCCCCTGAAACCCGGGGTGAGAGAAGGTGATGTTGAGCTCGATGCCGGTGACGTAGCGCATGCTGTGGAAGCGGGCGAGCGATGAGGCCTGCTCCTGGGCGGCCATGGAGTCGTGGTCTGTTATGGAGACGAGCCCGATTCCGCGCCTGCTTGCCTCGGCGAAGATGTCGGAGATGTCCCACCTGCCGTCCGAGCCGTTCTTCGAGTGGATGTGCAGGTCGATCTTCATGCGCCGATGTAGCTGCGGGCAAGCTCATAGTACCTGCGCGCGGTCTCGAAGGCGGACTGCCTGCGGTCCGGGCCGAGCCCCGGGTCGTCGAGCAGGAAGGAGGTGACCTTTGCCCGCACGTAGGCCCGGTACACCTTGTAGAACAGGAGCACCCGCTCAAGGGACGCATCCCCCGAGGCATCGACGAAGGCTCTGACGAAGGCGTCGCTCAGATCGCTCCTGCCGTTGAAATCGAAGTCCATGGACAAAA
>JBASVF010000241.1:0-6663 GCA_049275795.1 Desulfomonilia bacterium | reverse complement strand
ACCGTGTACTCGTCGAGGTTGTCCATCCTGCGGATGATGTCGCGGATCTTGCGCGCCTCTTCGAGAATGTGCTCCGCCATCTCCCGTGCCTCGGCATCGTCGGAATCGCGAGAGATCCCCTTGGCCTCGCCCATGATCACGGTGAGCGGCTGAAACACCTCGTGCGCGATGGTGCTCGCAAGCTGGGTGACCATCTCGAAGAACTTGAGCCGGTCTTTCTCGTCCCTCATGGAGATGTAGTCGAAGGCCCGCTGGACGGTGAGCTTGAGCAGGTCGGGGCTGAAGGGCTTGAGGATGTAGTCGTAGGCGCCGGACCTCAGGGCCTCGATGACGCTGTCCAGACTGGCGAAGCCCGTGATCACGATGATGAGAGACTCCATCCTGCGCTTGCGGATAAAGTCGATGACCGCCAGGCCGTCGATGTCCGGCATCCTCAGGTCGGTGATGACCACCGGGAAATCCTTTTCCGCGAGGAGCCGGATGCCCCTTTCGCCGCCCACGGCCTTGACTACCCGGATACCGTCCTCGCTCAGGATGTCTTCGACCAGGCAGCAGTCGCCCTCGTCGTCATCGATGACCAGGACCCTTTTCTCCTCATCTTCCATGAATGCCGCCATATCGCTTTCATTCATAGAGCAAAGGGATGGCATTGGCAAGCCAAATGGAGATGATCACCCCCGCTCATGCACTGCGATGGAAAGGCCGTTTCGCGTGGACCGCCGGGCTGGTTTGCGCCAACGGAGGAGAAGGCGCCGGCCAGGCGTACCGGGAAGATCAATTGTCGTTCTGGGTCAGCGCAATGTTCCCCAGGTAGGAATGAACCATGGCAACCACCGGGGAGCTCATGGGATCGACACGGTCATGATACTCTACCACGAATCTCTCGCCCGCGAAGTAGATAACGACCGGTCTGACATCTTCCCATTTGTCGGAGCATCGGGCTCTGTATTCTTCCAGGGTCATCCTTTTCCCTTTCTTTGTCCGTGGTAATTACGTGATCGGCCGGTTCTTTCGATCCTTGAGGCACTCCTCACTTGAGACCGAAGATCATGGCGAACCGCCCCAGGCCGGTCTTGATCTGCTGGCTGTGGGTGCGCTGATCCGGGCGATCGATGAGGGTCTTCCCGAGGTACTCCATGCACTGGGCGGGATTGCTCCTCGGATACAGGGCGGTGAGCGGCTTCCTGTTCATCTCGGCCTTCTTGAAGGTGTCCCGGTCGTAGAGAATGCCTCCTAAGTACTCGGGCTTGATCGAGAACATGGGCTCCATGTTGTTGATGCGTTCGTCGGCCGTCTGGCAGATCCGGTTGAACAGGAACAGCCCCTGCTTGAGGCTCGTGATCTGGTTCATGATCACCCAGGGCCGGTAGACCCTGATGGGCTCGTAGTCCTCCACCTTCTTCATCAGCGACTCCTCGATGGTCTTGAACCGCTGGAAGGTTGCCTTGATGCAGGCATAGCCCGCGATGATGTCCTGCGGCGTAGTGACGATGAGCATCTCGTCCGAGGCAAGCGCGAAATCCATGACCGTGGTGCCGATCCCGGCGCTCAGGTCGAAGATCGTGATGTCGTAGCCCTCGCTCACCTTCCGAAACGCCCGTATGAACTTGGTGCGCTGGACGTAGTTGATGTTGGCGAGCTTGAACTCGCCCGAGCTCCCGCCTACGAGGTCGAACCCGTACGGGGTCTTCTGGATCATGTCCTTGAGCGCCACGTCTCCCAGCAGGAAATCGTAGAGCGTGTACTCCGGGAACAGGGCCAGCTTGTTGGAGATGTCGGCGTTGCCCAGATCCGCGTCGATCAGGAGGACCTTCTTGCCCTCCCGGGCCGCCACGGCTGCCAGGTTGGTGGACACGTGGGTCTTGCCCACCCCTCCCTTGTTGGAGATGACCGCGATGATGCGGTGCTCGCGCCCGGGCTCGCGGGATTCCTGCGGCTCTTCCTCGACCTGCGGCTGGACGGCTACAGAACTGCCGGAATAGTGGAGCTCTATGGCCTTGCGGATCGCGGTCTTGTCGCCCAGAGCGGGATAGATCTTCTTGCCCATATGGAAGGAGAGTGTTTCCACCACTTCCTTCTTATCGGGATCCCCTATGGCCACCAGCACTCCGCCGTTGAGAAACCGAACCGGGATGCTGGTATAACTCCTGGCGAAGACCTCTTTCAAGAGTTCCAGGCATCTCCGGTCAGGGACCTCTTTCTCGAGGTCGATGTAGGGCATCCCGCATTTCCGCGCAAGGGCTCTGGTTTCCATAGTATCGTCCATCGAAAGACTCTCCCTTGACTAGGGTTTTCGGAAAAAGGGGAACGAATCTTTAGCGGGTGCGGTCGATCTTTTTCTTCAATGCATGCAGGAGGTTCAGGGCATCCAGGGGGGTGGTTCTCTCCAGGTCCGTCTCGAGGATCTGCCGGATGATCTCCTCGTGCCCTCGGTCTTCAGCGGCCTGTCTCTCGGGCGCGAACAGGCTCTCCTGGACCGGTCCGTCCTGGACGAGCGCGGGCACCGCCCGGGCCCTGCGGCCGAGGCCGCCCAGGATGGCGCGGGCGTTGTTCACCACCTCCTCGGGAACCCCGGCGAGACGGGCCACGTAGATGCCGTAGCTCCTGCCGGTGGCGCCCCTCTTCACCTGGTGCAGGAAGACCACCTCGTGGCCGCTCTCCTCGACCGCCATGTGCAGGTTCTTGATGCTCGGGTGCCTCCTGGCCAGGTCGGCGAGTTCGTGGTAGTGGGTGGCGAAGAGGGTCCTCACCCTGCGGCTGTCGAGGTACTCGGCGACGGCCCAGGCGAGCGACATCCCGTCGTAGGTCGAGGTACCCCGACCGATCTCGTCGAGCACCACGAGACTGTTCTCGGTGGCGCTGTTGAGTATCTCGGCGGTCTCGCTCATCTCCACCAGGAAGGTGCTCTGGCCTGCTGAGAGGTTGTCCAGGGCCCCCACGCGGGTGAAGATGCGGTCCACCACCCCCAGCCGGGCCTTTGCCGCCGGCACGAACGAGCCCGCCTGGGCCATGATGACGATGAGCGCTACCTGGCGCATGTAGGTGGACTTGCCCGCCATGTTGGGCCCGGTGATCACGTGTATGGTGTCCTTCTCGCCGTCGAAGGAACAGTCGTTGGGGACGAACTCGCCGGTCTTGAGAACCTGCTCCACCACGGGGTGCCTTCCGGAGCGGATCATCAGGGACCTGCCCAGGGTCACCTCCGGCCTCTTGTACCCTCTCTCCAGGGCGAGCCAGGCAAGCGAGGCGAGCACGTCGATGCGGGCAACGGCCGAGGTGGTCTGCCTGATTTCGGCCGTCCACCCGGCAAGGAACTCGAGGAGCTCCGAGAAGATCCGCGTCTCGATCCGCGAGATGGCGTCCTGGGCACCGAGCACCTTTGCCTCGTATTCCTTGAGCTCCGGGGTAATGAATCGTTCGGCGTTCACGAGGGTCTGCCTGCGCTGGTAGCGCTCCGGCACCTTCCCGGCATGGGCCTGGGAGACCTCGATGTAGTAGCCGAACACCTTGTTGTAGCCGATCTTGAGCGTGCCGATCCCGGTCTCCCGGCGCTCCCTCGACTCCAGGGAGGCTATCCACTGGCGGGAGTCCCGGCGCAGCTCGCGCAGCTCGTCGAGCTCCTTGTCCACACCCTGGGCGATCACGCCCCCGTCCCCGATCCGGTTCGGCGGGTCGGGCACCAGGGTAGCCTCGATGCGCGCCGCCGCCTCATCGAGCGGATCCATCTTTGTAAGCGTCTCGGTCAAGAGCGGGGCGGCGGGATCCCGGAGCAGGGATTTCACCGCAGGAACCTGCCTCAACCCGTCGGCAAGCGCGCGGACATCCCGGGGTGAGGCGCTCGCCGCGGCTATCCTGCCCGCGATCCTCTCCATGTCCGGGACTTCCTTCAGGAGGTCACGCAGCTCCTCGAGCACGGCCGCATCGCGAGTGAGCTCCTCCACGGCGTCGAGCCTGCGGCCGATCGCTTCGGGGTCCATGAGGGGAAAGGAGATCCAGTCGCCCAGCATCCGGGCGCCCATGGAGGTCCTGGTGCGGTTCATGACCCCGTAGAGGGTGTTGGCCCGATCTCCGGACAGGGAGTCGAAGAGCTCCAGGTTGCGCATGGTGTTGCCTCCCAGGATCATGTACCTTCCCGGGTTGTAGAACCTGAGCGCGGTGATGTGGGCAAGCGCCGCCTTCTGGGTCTCCCCGACATAGTCGAGCACCATGGCCGAGGCTGCTAAAGCGGCGTCGCGGTCCTTGAGCCCCAAGCCCTCGACCCCCAGCACCTTGAAGTGCCTGCACAGGAGGTCCCTGGCCCGCCCGGCATCCATGGCCGGCTGCCTGACCGTGACGAAGAACCCGCCGCCCACGAGCTCGGGGTCCGCGGCCAGGACCTCGCTGGGAGAGACCCGGTGAAGCTCGTGGCGCACATCCGCCATGGAGTCGAGCTCGGTCGCCCGGAAATCGCCCGTGGAGATGTCTATGAACGCTACGCCGAAGCCTTTCCCGCCCGGGTGGGGGGGGGCTTACCGCCATGAGGTAGTTCGCCTTGTCGCTCGTCAGGTGACTGTCTTGGAGGATGAGCCCGGGGGTGATGACCTGGACCACCTCGCGGCGGACGAGCCCTTTCGCGGCCTCGGCCAGCTCGCTCTGCTCGCATACCGCGACCTTGAACCCCTGGCGGATGAGGCGGGAGATATAGGAGTCGGCGCTGTGGTAGGGGACCCCGCACATGGGGACCGGGTTCTCCCTGCCCTTGTCCCTGGTGGTCAGTGCGATCCCCAGGACCTTGGAGGCGGTGAGGGCGTCTTCGTAGAACATCTCGTAGAAGTCGCCCATGCGGTAGAAGAGGATGGCGTCCTGGTGGAGCTTTTTGATCTCCAGGTACTGCCGCATCATGGGGGTGAGGTTACCCATGATATCTCTTCTTTTTCTCCTCTTCTTCCTGGAAATCCTTGAGCAGCTTCGCCTTGAACCTGCTGGTGAAGGCCGGGCGCTCCATGTAGGGGAGATTGGTGGCCAGGAAGGATTCCTTCATGGAGCGTTTCACCTGATCAACGTCGCGCTCGTGCACCGCGGGCTTCTTGAGATCGCGGGTGAGCGTGGCCGTGTCGCCGCCCACGAAGGACCTGAGCTCGCCGTCCGTCTCGTCGAGTTCCACCGCCGTGGTGAACTTGAGGTGGATCATGTACAAGTCCGCGGTCAGCACCGCGGTCTTGTCCTCCACGATTACCTTCACCCCGTTGCGCAAGATGATCTCTTCCATGATCCCTAGGGAATAATACGACAGGGCGAGGAAAATCAAGCACAGATCGAACGCCCTTGAGGCTCCCTGCGGGGAAACTGATGAACAGGACGTTTCCGCAGCCCCGCCCCGGCTGTGCCCGCCTTGCCGCTTACGAACCCATCAGGTCGCGTACGAGCGCGGCCGCGGCCTCCATGAACGCGGACCGGACCGACGAGCCCAGGCAGGGGAAATCCCCGGGCTCGTTGCACCGGCAGGAGACGGGGTTCCTGGCCTCGATCCCGGGGCTGCGCCAGAGAACCTCGTTGGTGCGAAGAGAGACCATCATCCCTCTTAGCTGCGCCCCGGCATCGGTGAAGTCCTGGTGGTAGTAGCCGGTGTAGTGGCAGTGCACCCCCCGGAACCGGCAATCGATCACGATCAGGGCGTCGAGGTTGCGCCCCCGGTCAAGCCCCCGGTAGTCTCTCGATGCATACCTGTTTCCATTGCCTTCGAAATTCGGAAGGTCATCTTCCGCCACCGGCAAATCAAGCCCAACAGCCTCCCACCCCCGGGCGGTGAGCTCCCGGGACACCAGGGACCGCACCTCTTCCAGCAGGCCCGTATCCCGGGCGCGGAGGTAATGCTCGAGCTTTCTCTTGTCGGCAAGGAGGATCGGGTGCCTGGTTCCCCAGCGCCGTTCGTCGCGCCTCCCCAGGATGATGGAATCCGGGCCCGAAGGCCCCATGCCCCTCACCGGCACGCCCTCGATGCTCATCTCGGGCGGGCAAAGCCTTCCCAGGGCCACCCCAACCCTTAAACCCCGGGTCTCGCGGATGCCGGGGTCGAGCTTGAGGGCTGTTTCGGACGCGCAGGAGCACAGGAGGACGGTCATGAGGATCAAAGCCGGCCAGAATGCGGATACGATCCTTGAGTCCATGGTATTTACATGACCCCGGGAAGGATATTTTCAACCCCGGCCGGTGCTAGAACAGCTGCATGGACGATCTCATGAAGGTCCAGGCATCGCCCAAGGCCCGGTTCATGAAGAAAGGCATCATCTTGATGACCACGATCAGGAAGAACAGGCCGATCGCGATGGTGAGCGGGAAGGACATGAGGAACACGTTCATCTGCGGAATGGCCCGGGCCGTCAGGGCAAAGGAGATGTTGAGCAGGAGCAGCACCCCGATCACCGGGGCCGCCACCTTGATCCCGATGACGAACATCTTGGCGGCATAGGTCAGCACTGCCAGGAGATACTTCTGCCCGGGCAGCCCGGCTTCCATGGGGATGACGTAGTAGCTCTCCACCAGGGCCTTGATGAGCAGGTGATGCCCGCCGAGCGAGAAGAAGATCAGGAAGGCGATGATGTAGAGCAGGTTGGAGGTGATGGGCGCATCCACGCCGGTGATGGGGTCGACGATGTTGACGATGGCGAACCCCATCTGGAACCC
>JBASVF010000240.1:0-2408 GCA_049275795.1 Desulfomonilia bacterium | reverse complement strand
ACTTCCTGCCCCTGCCGCCCCCGGTCACCGTGGGCTCGGAGGAGATCATCCTGACCCTCAACGGCAAGCTCTGCCTGGGGCTGCTCGCCGTGGCCATCCTGTTCTGGGTGACCGAGGTGCTGCCCTTCCACGTCACCGCCCTGGGCGCCATGCTGCTCATGCCGCTTCTGGGCGTGACCGACGGCGTGGAGGTGCTCAAGCAGGGCGGCGAGGTGGTGCGGATATCGGGCGTTGCCCAGGGGTACAAGGAGATCGTGCGCATCAGCTTCGGCAACGACCTCGTCCTGTTCTTCCTCGGGGTGTTCCTGCTCTCGGGCGCGTTTACCTTCACCACCCTGGGAAAGCGCATGACCCTGCAGATGCTCAGGCTCATCGGGGTGAGCACCAGGCGGGTCGTGCTGGGGTTCCTGATCATGGGCACCCTGGTCTCCATGTGGGTCTCGGACGTGGGGGTGGCGGCCATCCTGCTGCCCATCGGCGTGGGCATCCTCAAGCAGGCGGGCTGCGAGCCGCTCAAGAGCAACTTCGGCAGGGCGCTGATGATCGCCTCGTGCTGGGGGCCCATCTTCGGCGGCATCGGCACGCCCGCGGGCTGCGGGCCCAACCCGATCGCGATCAGCTTCATGCGCACCTTCACGGGCATGGAGATCTCGTTCGTCGACTGGATGATCATCGGCGTGCCGGCCGCGCTCGTTCTCATCCCCTTCGGCTGGCTTCTGCTCATGCTCATGTTCCCGCCAGAGATCAGGGAGCTGCCCATGACCAGAGACGACATCAGAAACCAGCTTAAGGGCCTGGGCAGGCTCTCGCGGCAGGAGCTGGGCACCATCCTGATCTTTGCGGTGGTCATCTCCCTGTGGGTGTTCAACCCGCTGATCGCCCGCCTCACCGGGGGCAGGGTGGACCTGCCCATCAGCTTCGTGGCCATACTGGGGGGCATCCTGCTCTTCCTGCCGCCGTTTAACGTGCTCGATCAGGAAAAGGCCGCCCAGGCCGTCTCGTGGGACAGCATCATCCTGATCATGGCGTCTCTGGGCCTGGGCATGATGACCTACCACACGGGCGCGGCCAAGTGGCTGGCCGTGGTCCTGCTGGGCGGCATCACCTCGCTGAGCCCGGTGGTGCTGATCTTGGTGGTGGTGCTGGTGGTGATCTTCATGAAGTTGTTCCTGGCGAGCAACACCGTGACCGGGATCATCATCATCCCCATCCTCATCTCGCTGGCCGTGAGCTTCGGCCTGCACCCCTGGGTGCTGGTGGCGCCGGCCGCCTTCACCTCGTCGCTGGGCATTATCCTGATCACCCAGACGCCGACCAACATCATCCCCTACACCTCGGGCTACTTCACGATCGGCGACTTCGCAAAGTCGGGGCTCGTGATGTCCGTGATCATGGCGGTGCTCATTACGGCGGTGATCGCGATCATCGGGCCGATCAGCGGTATCTACTCGTTTTAGCGTTAAGGCAAAGGAGGACCGGGACATGAAGGCTGTTGTCTGCGACAGGAACGAAAAACTCAAGCTCCAGGACATCCCCAGGCCCGTGCCCGCACCGGACCAGGTGCTGATCAGGGTGCTTCACACGGGCGTGTGCGGGTCCGACCATTCGCTGATCGAGAGCGGCGGCATGCCGGAGGGCTACGTGGTGGGCCACGAGGTGAGCGGCGTGATCGAGGAGGTGGGCTCGCAGGTCACGGGCCACGACGCGGGCAAGAGGATTATGATCAGGCCCACCTTCTGCGGCCGGTGCCGGGACTGCGTTCAGGGCAGGCCCCACCTGTGCAGCGGCGGACGCCGCACCATCGGCATCGGAGACCTGCCGGGCGGGTATGCCGAGTACCTGGTCTGCTACCCGGAGATGCTCATCGAGGTGCCCGACGGGGTGGACTCCCGCAACGCGGCCCTGGCCGAGGCCTTTGCCACCTCGCTGCACGCCGTGAACGTGTCCAGGGCCAAGTCGGGCTCTGCCCTGGTCATCGGCGGAGGCGCCATCGGGCTGGCCCTGGTGCGCCTGCTCAAGATCATGGGCTTTTCCCCGATCGCGCTCTGTGAGCCCGTGGAGTCCAAGCGGGCCCTGGCCGCAAACTTCGGAGCGGACGTGCTGATCGACCCGCTTCAGCAAAACCTCGTGCTCCACGCCCTCCAGGAAACCCCGGAAGGCGGCTACGAGACCGTGTTCGAGTGCTCGGGCGCCCGGGGCGCCCTGCCCTCGGCCATGCGGTGCTGCGCCAACGGCGGCGCGGTGTGCATCGTGAGCATGATCATGCGCGACGTCGAGATCACGCCCATGGTCCTGAATTTCCTGGAGATCAGGGTGGTGGGCTCGTCCTAGAACACCCACGAGGAGAACCGGCAGTGCCTGGACTGGATGGCCCGGGGCCTGCTGGACGGCAGGCCGCTCATCACCGA
>JBASVF010000239.1:0-5594 GCA_049275795.1 Desulfomonilia bacterium | reverse complement strand
CCACCATCGCCATCAACGAGGGCGTGCCCATCTGCCAGGCGTTCATGGGCAGGCCCAAGGTTCACAAGCCCAAGGACCCGGCTGCGGACCTTGGCCCCATGTTCAGGCAGGTGATCGGCACCATCTTCAATCTCATGGGCGCATACCGGGACAAGTGGCAGTACACGAAATGGAGCAAGCCCACCGCCATCTACGGCTTCGGGCTGGGCGAGGTGGAGATGCCTCCCCCGGTGGCGGTGGACAAGGACAAGTTATGCCATCGGTTCCACGAGGGGTTTCATACCAACTGGGACATCTACCGTTCCATCTTCTCCTCCGAGAACCTCCAGAAGGTTCGCGAGGTTGCCTCGCTGAGCATGGAGCACTTCGAAATGCCGGTCACGGTCTGGGCCAAGATACTCTTCGATTTCGCCCTGGCCTACCACAACAAGCTCCTGGAGAGCACCAGGGTGATCGAGGTGCTCATTCCCCTGTACTACGGGATGACCTTGTCGTTCGTAAACAAGACACAGGGAATGTCCATTCAGCAGGCCGAGGAGTTTCTCGAGGACATGTGTCTGATTTTCGAACAGACAAAGCCCTACCTCAGAGACAGGTGGAACTGACGTGAAAGAAGGAGTCTCTCATGGCAAAGGTACTGATCGTTGACGATGAGAAGCACATCAGGTTGCTGTATTCCGAGGAGCTCAGGGAAGAAGGCTACGATGTGGCGCTTGCCGCCGACGGGAAGGACATCGTGGCCCGCATAGAGCGGGAAAAGCCTGACGTGGTGGTGCTGGATATAAAGATGGTCTCAACAAACGGCTTGGATGTGCTGCAGGAGATCAGGAACAAGTACTACAACCTCCCGGTCATACTCTGCAGCGCCTACGGAAGCTACAAGGTCGACATCAAGTCCATCGCAGCCGATGCATACGTGGTAAAATCTTCCGATCTAACCGAGCTCAAGAACAAGATCGCCCAGGTCCTGGAGGCATCGGCCCCCGTCAAAGAGTAGCTTCGTGCGTATCCGCGCCGATCTCCACGTGCACACCAGGGCCTCCGACGGCGATCTCATGCCTGCGGAGGTAGTCTCCCGGGCCTGCTCGGCCGGGCTTCACGCGATCTCCATAACCGATCACGACACCCTGGCCGGCCTGCGGGAAGCGATCGACGCCTCGCGAGGCACCCAGGTGCAGGTCGTGCCCGGGGTGGAGATCAGCGCACGCTTCGAGCCGGGCTCACTGCACATGCTCGGGTACTTCCCCTCCTTCCCGGAAGGCTTCGAGCAGGTCCTCAAACCCTTTCAGCAGGCCAGGGAGGCGCGGTGCCCCAGGATCCTCGAGAAACTCAAGGATCTGGGCATCGAGATCACTCCCGCCGAGGTCACAGCCGTGGCCGGAGGCGCCCAGATCGGCAGGCCCCACATCGCCAGGGTCCTCATCGAAAAAGGGGTGGTCGGGAATTTCGACGAAGCCTTCTCGCGCTACCTGGCAAAGGGCAGGCCCGCGTACGTGGAGAAGGAAAAGATGGACCCTGGGGAGGCAATCGGCGCGATCCTCGAGCACGGCGGCCTGCCCGTCCTGGCCCACCCTTTCACCCTGGGGCTGGGCGGAGGGGAGCTCCGGGATTTCTTAAGGGAGCTTGCGGGTGACGGACTCGCAGGCATAGAGATCCCCTACCCCGACCACACGCCCGTGCACCGGAGGCTCTTTTCCCGTACGGCGAAAGAGCTCGATCTGCTCGTCACCGGCGGCACCGACTACCACGGCCCGGGAAGGGACGGCCCGGACATCGGGGCCTGCGGCCTTGAGACGCGGGAGCTGGAGAGGTTTCTCGAGCGGCTGCACCGGGGATAGCGCCGGAGGAACACGCTCAAGCCCCGGGCAAGCCGCGGGATCATCCCGGCCCTGCTCTTACTGGAGAGAGGATCCCGGCGGGCATGCCGCACCCAGATCCGCCCGGCCTTCCCTCCTCCCATCGGAGAGGGGATCCCGCAGGGCCGCACCTGGACTTCATCCCGGCCTTTTCTCTCTTGACAGCCCCCGGCCTCTCGATTATCCCAACTCTTGGCGGACAAACAGGGAGATAGCGCTTCAATGGTCTTAAAAAACATCCCCTGTCCTTCCCGCTGACGAGAAGAAAACGATACCGCCAGGAGAACGCCGATGTTTTCGAAGAATGTTCTTGACCAGGTGGGCAACACTCCCATCGTGTGTCTCAAGTCTTTGCTGAATGCCAATATCTTTGCCAAGGCGGAGCACCTCAACCCCGGAGGGAGCATCAAGGACCGGGTCGCCCTGTTCATGCTCGAGGAGGCGGTGAAGAAGGGCAGGCTCAAGCCCGGCTACACCATCGCCGAGCCCACCTCGGGCAACACGGGCATTGGCATCGCGCTGGTGGGCGGGATGATGGGCCACAAAGTGATCATCGCCATGCCCGAGAACATGAGCGAGGAGCGCAAGAAGATCATCCGCGCACTGGGCGCCGAGCTCATCCTGACCCCGGCGAAGCAGAGCGTGCAGGGCGCGGTCGACGCGGTACGAGAGCTGCAGAAGAACCGATCGGACGTCTTCGTCCCCCAGCAGTTCGAGAACCAGGACAACCCGCTCGCCCACTACCTGACCACCGGCCCGGAGATCTGGGCCCAGCTCAGGCACCGCGTGGACATCTTTGTCTCGGGCCTGGGCTCCGGCGGCACCCTGGGGGGCGTAGGCAGGTATCTCAAGGAGCGCGACAAAGACACCGTCATCGTCGCGGTCGAGCCCAAGAACGTCTCGGCCCTGCTCGGACACGAGCCCGGCCTGCACAAGATCGAGGGCATCGGCGACGGCTTCATCCCGCCTGTCCTTGACACCTCGCTCATCGACGAGGTCGTCGAGGTGGCGGACGACGACGCCGTGGAAACCGCGCGCATGCTGGCGCGCGGAGCCGGCCTCCTGGTGGGCACCTCCTCGGGCGCCAACGTGTGGGCCTGCATGCAGATGGCCGAAAAGTACGGCAGGGATAAGGTAATCGCCACCGTGCTCCCGGACAGAGCCGAGCGCTACTTCAGCACCAGCCTGATATAGCGCGGCCCGGCGCCGGCCCGATCCGGCACACAGAAGATTCTCCGCTTTCACGGGGCGCGGCCCCGATGCAGGCCCACTCCGGGAGAATCCCGCTCATGCCCCCTGCGGCCCCGCCCCGGCATCATGGACCCGGCGGGTAAAGATCTTCTATACAATCTCCGAATTATTCCCTATGATGGAGCGCATGCTGGAAACTGACCCCGGGTGCATGCAGGAGAGCCCTCCTGAGATCAGCGTGGTCATCCCCATGTACAACGAGCAGGAGAACGCCGCCGAGACTATCCGGAAGGTGGCGGAGCTGATCTCCCTGGCAGGCAGGTCCTTCGAGATCGTCCCGGTCAACGACGGCAGCACTGACGGCACGCTTTCCATCCTGAGGCGGCTCGCAGAGAGCGACGCGCGCATCCGGGTCGTCTCCTACCCCGACAACGGCGGCAGGGGCAAGGCCCTGAGGTACGGACTCAAGTGCGCCAGGGGCAACTACCTCGCCACCATCGACGCCGACCTGTCCTACGATCCCCGCTACATCCTGGAGATGGCACGGGTGCTCGACGAGGACCCGGATGCCGACGTGGTGCTCGCGAGCCCCTACATGACGGGTGGCAGGGCCGAGGGCGTTCCCCGGGACCGGCTCATCATCTCACGCCTGGGCAACAAGATCCTCAAGATGGCCATCCCCGAAGACCTCCACACCTTCACCTGCATCGTGAGATGCTACCGCAGCGAGGTGATCAGGAGCCTGGACCTTGACTCCGACGGCAAGGAGATACACCTGGAGATCCTCTCGAAGGTCCTGGCCATGGGCTACCGGGTAAGGGAGATCCCCGCGGTGCTGACCTCCAGGAAGAAGGGCTCGTCGAAGTTCGCCTTCCGGGCCACCGCCGCTTCGCACATCGTCTTCACGGTCTTCGAGCGGCCGAGCCTGCTTTTCGGCCTGCTGGGGCTCGTACTCACGCTCATCGGCATCGGGATGGGGATCTATCTCCTCGTCCTGTACCAGTTGGGCGCGCTCAACCCCAACCGGCCCCTGCTCACCCTGATGATCCTGTTCGTGCTGGGCGGCATGCAGATCCTCTCCTTCGGGTTCCTGGCCTCGCAGATCAACTACCTGCGCAGGGACGTTCTCCAGAGCCGGAAGGCCATAGCCCGGATCTCGGGCAACCTCCCGGAGCACCCCCTTTCCAGACGGGTGGCTCCCACTGCCGGGAAGCTTCCTCCCGAGGACCAGGCCTCCTGCGGCTGAAAGCCGCTCCCCTTACACAGCGCCCGTCCCGTAATGCGCCCGCAGGGACCGGCTTTCCCCTAAAAATGCCATGATCACCTGCCCCGGTCCGGTGCTTGGAACGTCCCGCACCGTAAAATCCCGAAACGGCCATGAGCCGGGGAAAAAGCCTTTATCTTCGCCCCGATCTGTGGTAAGGGGCAGTACATCAATAGAAAACACGCGTTCAGGGGTGCCCGCAAGGGCTGAGATAATACCCTTTAAACCTGATCTGGGTAATGCCAGCGTAGGGAGAAACGCCGCTATGGTGTGCAAGCGGGATGCCCTGATCAGGACATCCCGCTTTCCTTGTCTGCGGGCCACCCCTGGGACAGGCCGGGCGTCAAGCCCGGGAAAGGAGCACATACCGCCATGGCGATACCACGGGTTCTCACCATCGCAGGGTCGGATTCCGGCGGCGGAGCCGGCATCCAGGCAGACCTCAAGACCATCACCGTACTGGGCGGCTTCGGCATGAGTGTCATCACCGCCCTGACCGCGCAGAACACCCTGGGCGTGCAGGCTATCCACGAGGTGCCCCCGGGCTTCATCGAGGCCCAGTTCGATGCGGTGGCATCGGATATCGGCATCGATGCGGCCAAGATCGGCATGATCTCGAGCACGCCTGCCATGCACGCTGTGGCAACCGGGATCCGCAGGCACGGCATCGAAAACCTGGTGCTCGACCCGGTGATGCGCGCAAAGGGAGGGGCCCCGCTCATCCGCGAAGACGCGGTCAGGACCCTGATCGAGGAGCTCCTGCCCCTGGCCTGCATCGTCACCCCCAACGTTCCCGAGGCCGAGGTGCTCGCGGGTATGGAGATCCGCACCCCTGATGAGGTCCGCGAGGCGGCCCGCCGCATCCATGCCCTGGGCTCCCGCTATGTGGTGATCAAAGGCGGTCACCTCAAGGGCGATGCGACCGACCTTCTCTTCGACGGGCAGGACTTCCGCGATTACACCTCGCCCCGGATCGACACGCCCGACACCCACGGCACGGGCTGCACCTTCTCTGCGGCCATTGCCACCGGGCTCGCCCAAGGGCTCTCCGTAGAAGAGGCCGTCGCCCGGGCCAAGGAATACGTTACCACGGCCATCCGGTTCTCGCTGAGGATCGGCGTAGGCAACGGTCCCACCAATCACGGGGCTTTCCTCCTCCGGGAGAGCGCACGCTACGGGTGCATCCGCGAGCTCAAGATCGCGGTGGAAAAGCTCAAGCAGGCCCGCTGCGGAAACATCATCCCCGAGATCCAGTCCAACCTCGGCTATGCCCTGCCCTATGC
>JBASVF010000238.1:0-5141 GCA_049275795.1 Desulfomonilia bacterium | reverse complement strand
GATCCGAGGCGAGGATGGTATCGAGGCTCCGGTGGGCCTTGATCTCCAGGAGGGCTTCGGGGGGCGAGACCATGATCTGGTCGAGCGAGAAGATCGGGAGGATGGAGGGGAAGCTCCGGGGGCTCCGGCTCTTCCCGAACAGGGACTGAAGCGCCCTGAGGGCAGAGCGCCTGAGGGTCCACTCGTTGAAATCGCCCATGGCGATGATCGTCCCCTCGAACCCCTCCGAGAGCGTCCTGCTGAGCAGGTCTACCTGGAGCCTTCGCTCCACGGCCTTGAGCCCCAGGTGAACGGTGATCACCTTGACGGTCCTGCTCCCGACTCGGACCAGCGCATCGATGGCCCCCCGGGGCTCATAGGGATGGGCGCTCAAGTCGAGACGGTGAAAGCTGATGATGGGGAACCTGCTCAGCAGGGCATTACCGAAGTGGAGCGCATGCTTGAAGAAGGTCGGTCCCAGGACGACCTCCATGCCGGTCAGGGTGGAGAAGAACGATTCGTCCAGGTGCCCGCCTTGCTCCAGCGAGAAATTGGCCTCCTGGAGCGCGATGATGTCGGCCTCGAGCTCGCTTATGACCTTGATGGCCCGCATGGGCATCTGGCGCCGGTCCGTGCCGATCCACCCGTGAATGTTGTAGGTGGCGACCCGGATCCTTTGCGCGCCCGCTTCACAGGGCTCGAGGGGCGTCATGGGGATCTCTCCGTGACGGTTTGTTCCATCTTTCGCGCCGCACGCCGCTTGATCCATACCAGGAGGACCAATGCGGCCGCGGTAATGCCCGCCAGGATGGCGATGTTCAGCAGCGTGGGCTTGAAGAGGAAGCTCAGGAGGGATTCGGTGAACAGGGTTATGGCGATGAACCCCGGCGTCATGCCGATCAGCGTACCGATGAAGTAGTCCCTGAACCCGATGTGCGAGGCCCCGGCAACGAGGTTGACGACGGTGAACGGCGCCACCGGGATGAACCTGATGATGGTGACGGTCAGCAGGCCCTGCCGGGCCAGACCCCTGCTGAGCTGGTTGATCCTCTTACCGGCCACCTTTTTCACGAAATCCCTTCCCAGAGCCCTTCCGATCCAGTAGACCACCGAGGCGCTCGTCATGCCGCCGATCACGGAAAGCGCAAAGGCGGTCCAAGGAGGGAAGAGCGCCGCGGTGATCGCAACCAGGGCGGTTACGGGAAAGACCACCAGGCCGCCGACCACGTAGAGCGCCACCATGATCACGGGCATGAGAGGGTAGCCGCTCAAGGATCTGAGGCGCTCGGAGAGCTCTCCGATGTCCAGGTACTCGGCCAGGGGGGACCACTTCCATATCGCGGCCATGCCGACCAGGAGGAGGGCCACGGCAACGAAGCCGATGAGCCGCCTCCTGCTTACGTGGTGGTTCTCTGCGTCGATGAGACGCTTGAGAACGTCCTGAGGAGCCAGGGGACGTTCCGGGTCGACGAGAAACGGCTCGGAGAGGATGTTCCTCTCGACGGGGGCGGGCTCCAGGGGCACGAGGGCTCGCCGGGGGCTGTGCAGGGCCTCGATGGACCGGATCATGGACCCTGTCCGGGAAAGGCTCTGCTCGACCTCTTCCGGGGTTCGCCCCAGGTGCTCGGCAAGGAGGCGGTTTCTCAGATGAACGCTGGCCCTCATGGCATCCGGGCGACCCCCGGTCTCGATG
The DNA here is from genome assembly GCA_049275795.1 of Desulfomonilia bacterium. GTDB lineage: Bacteria > Desulfobacterota > Desulfomonilia > UBA1062 > UBA1062 > Phosphitivorax. The sequence goes on along the minus strand of JBASVF010000238.1, from coordinate 3,469 downwards.
CTCAGATCGCACTCAGAGTCCAGGCCCATGGAGCGGTTTGCGATGTTGGACGATCCGATGCGGACAAAGGCATCGTCTACCACGAGCACCTTCGAGTGGACCTCGAAGAGGATATCCTCGCGCCCGGGGTGCTCGGTGTAGTAGATCCTGAACCTGCCGGAGTTGTCCACCCGCCTCACGCGGTTGACCAGGTTGGCCCTGATGGCATCCATGGTGTTCTCCTCGAGCCAGCCGTGGCTCTTCTTCCTCGTCACCACCACCACCTCGGGCCCGTCCTTTTCGTAGAGCCGCTTCGAGATCGCACCGGCCACCTTCGCGGAGGTGAAGAAGGGGCTTTCGATATAGATGTGCCGCTTTGCCGAGGCGATGGCGTCCACCCACAGGGCCTCCACCTCCCGGATCTCGGGCTTTTCCCGGTACCCGGCCTGGGTCCTGGAGATCGCCACGTCGATATCGCGTATGTCGGGCCGGCAGCGTGAGGGCCAGGGATCGTCAGGAGCCGGCCCCGGGACCGGGAGCTCCTTCCCGGCGGCATACCGCCACCGCTCGCGGAACAGCTCGCCCAGAAAGGCTGCGGGTTCGCCGTCCACGACCATCTGGACGTCGTGAAAGGGTGCATAGTTCACCTTCCACGTGTCGCTCCGGCGGGGATCGTCGGGAAGGTGTCGCGAGGTGTCCCAGCGCTCGTGGGAGAGGTCGATCCCCCCGGCAAAGGCAATGCGGTCGTCAATCACTACGATCTTCTGGTGATGCGAGGCGCCGGGAGGCAGGTAGTTGTCGAGGCGGAAATGTATACGCCCGCCGGCCTTCTGGGTGAACTTCCGCGAGAGCAGATACTCGCGCTTGAAGGTGTAGATCATGGAGAAATCCCAGTTCAGGATATTGATGTGAAGGTGCGGGTTTTTCTCTACCGCGTAATTCAGGAACCCGCTCAAGTGCGTGGGGAAGCCAGGCCGCTCGTCTCCCCGCAGGAGCTCGATCTGGCTGTCCAGGTCCCACCCGGCGATGTAGACCGCGTGCTCGGCCTTGAGAACCGACTCAACAAAGCAGGCGAAGTAGTCCTGTGCATCGATGATGAAGCCGACCCTGCCGGCCCTGCCTTTTTTCCAGTAGTTCCTGCCGGCCCGATATATGGATTGCGTGGTAGGTTCCATGCCTTTCCTGTCCGCTGCACACCCAACCTGCTACTTCGGGAAGATTCCGGCCGCGGTCCTTTCTCGTGGAGGCGGTATGGACCGGCCGGCACCTATCGCCTGCGAGAAGAGGCTTCAGGCACCTGCCGGGCGGCAGCGGACCGCGGCTCACCGCCTGGGCCAGGGGCATGCCCGTTGGCCTGCGCATGCGCTATCTCCCTGGAATCACGGTACGTTCTAAAAAGGGTCTTCCTGTGAATATAGTGCTGGTCCATGCTCTGCATGTCAAGTTGGCACACTGAAGGCGAACTTCCCGTGTCTTACGGGCACGGGAGGCCTTTCGCCCGGATGCTCAGCACGACCGCGGACTCGGCCGGCAACATGAGCAGAGAACCCCGTAAGGCCGCCCCTTGGCGCGAGGCGATCAGGACTTCCCGCTCTTCTTCGCCTGGGAGCTCGATACTTCTGTGCTGCCCCGAGAAGTTGCACGCGACCGTGACATTTCGCCGCTGCATGACCAGCCACCCTTCGCTTTCGTGGAACCGCACGCGTGTCCTGCCGGGACGGCCGTCGTTGAGCGCGGGAAGGGATCTGCGGAGCCTGATCAGGGCCCGGTACCAGGACAGGACAGACGCGTGCGGCTCCCGGGTCCTCTCGTCCCAGTCGAGCCGGGAGCGCTCGAAGGTGGATGCGGCCTGGGGGTCTGGTATGTCCCCGGGGTCCCATCCGAAGGCCGCGAACTCCTCGATCCTGCCCTTGGCCACGGCCCTTCCCAGCTCGGGGTCTTGGTGATCGGTGAAGTACTGGAAGGGCGACGATGCAGCCCACTCCTCGCCCTGGAAGATCATGGGAATGCAGGGCGAGGTCAGTACCAGGGCCGATCCGATCATGAGTTTGTGAGTGCCCGCGAGATGTCCGATCCTCTCTCCCGCGGCCCGGTTGCCGACCTGGTCGTGGTTCTGCAGGCAACCGATGAATCGGTGGCCGGAGAGGTGGCGGGCCGGCCTGCCGTGCCTCCGGCCACGGTATGTAGAGTAGCGGCCGCTTAAGACGAAGACCTCCTCAAGCGCGCAGGCCAGGTCCGCGAGGGTGCCGAAATCCATGTAGTATCCCTGCCGCTCGCCTGTGAGCAGAGCATGCAGGGCGTGGTGGAGGTCGTCGCTCCACTGGGCGTGGATGCCGTACCCGCCGATCTCGCGGGGCTCGACGATCCGGGGGTCGTTCAGGTTGCTCTCCGCGATCAGGGCAAGGCTCCTCCCAAGTCCGGCTTCGAGCTGTTCCACCTCCTCGGAGAGCTCGCGCAGGAAATGGACCGCCGAGGTGTCCATCATGGCATGCACCGCGTCCAGCCGAAGCGCGTCGATATGGTAGTCCCTCATCCACATCAGGGCATTGTCGATGAAGAACCTCCGGACCTCGTCACTGCCCGGCCCGTCGAAATTCACGGCCATGCCCCAGGGCGAGGTGTATCTCTGCGTGAAGTAGGGACCGAAGCGCCCGAGGTAGTTGCCGTCCGGGCCCAGGTGGTTGTAGACCACGTCCAGGATCACGGCCAGGCCCCTGGCATGGCAGGCGTCGATAAGCTCCTTGAGCTGCTCCGGCCCGCCATAGGGCTCGTGGGGAGCAAAGAGGTCAACCCCGTCGTAGCCCCACCCGTGCCTGCCGGGAAAGGATGCCACGGGCATGAGCTCCACGTGGGTGATGCCGAGCTCCGCCAGGTAGTCCAGCCGGCTTTTCACCCCCCGGAAGGTCCCCTCCGGGCTGAAGGTGCCCGTGTGCAGTTCGTAGATCACGGCGCCGGAAAGCGGCTGAGGCTGCCAGCGGGAGTCGGTCCATTGAAAGCGCGTGTGGTCGAGCACGCGCGAGAACCCGTGGACCCCATGGGGCTGCCACATTGAGCGGGGATCCGGCAGGGGCTCCGAGCCGTCGAGAATGAAGGCATAGTCCGTTCCGTGGCGGGCCTGTTCGCTTTCCAGGAACCACCAGCCTCCGCCCGCCTCGAACATGGGAAAGGCCTGCGTGCCGATCACCACCGACACCTGCCGCGCAGCGGGCGCCCACACCCTGAAGGCGCCGGGGTCCCCGCCGCCAGAGACGGGATGGCCGGGTGCCATTCTCATGGATTTTACCATCTTCTCTGCAACCTCTCAAGCGTCCTTTGCCAGGATCGCTGCCGGGAACCCGGCAAAGAGCTCCTCGAGCGGCACGGGTCCTCCCTGCTCGGTTGCGCCTGAGAGCAGGTTCTTCCAGGCGCCTACGGGCAGGCGCACCGAGGTGCCCTCCCACGAGGGGCCCCGCTTGAGCGTCAGGCGAGGCACCACCACGGCGATGATACC
>JBASVF010000237.1:0-13815 GCA_049275795.1 Desulfomonilia bacterium | reverse complement strand
GCGCAGGGTCTTCGAGTGGGCTTTCAAGCGCTCCGACAAGATCTTTTTCATGCCGGATATGAACCTGGGCACGAACACGGCCCGGCAGATGGGCATCCCGGACGGCGAGATCGTGGTGTGGGATCCTGAGAAGCCTACCGGCGGCATATCGAAGCAAGCCCTGGCCCGCGCCCGGGTCGTGCTATGGAAGGGGTGGTGCCCGGTTCACTGGCCGCAGTTCAGGGCAGAGGACATAAGGGCAATCCGGCAGGAATACCGGGGGGTGAGGGTGGTGGTGCATCCCGAGTCCGACCCGGAGACGGTCGAGGCCTCGGACATGAGCGGCTCGACCGCGCGGATCCTCGAGATCGTCTCGGCAATGGAGCCCGGCGGGAAGCTGGCCATCGGCACGGAAACCAACCTGGTCAGGAGGGCGGCGCGAAGGAACCCGTCTCTTCAGATCATTCCGCTGAAGGAGGCATTCTGCGAGGACATGGCCAAGATCACGCTTCCCAAGCTCGCCGAGGTGCTGCTCCATCTCGACCGGGACGACCACCGGGTGACGGTCGAGCCCGGTGTTGCAGGGCCTGCCCTTCTCGCCCTGGAAAGGATGCTCGAGGTGCAGCCATGATACACCTGCGCAGAGAAACCGAGTGCCTCATCATCGGCACCGGCGTCGCCGGAGCCACCTGCGCCTACATTGCGGCAAAGGCGGGCATCAACGTGTGCCTGATCACCAAGCGCTCACACCCGTCACTGGCAAACACCAATCTCGCACAGGGCGGGATCGTGTACATCGGCCACGGCGACAGCCCGGAGCTGCTCAAGCAGGACATCCTCAAGGCAGGCAGGAACTACAACTCGCTGGAGGCGGTGGGGTTCCTGGCAAATCAGGGGCCGGCCGTGGTCAAGGAGGTGCTCATCGACGCCCTCAAGGTGAACTTCACGCACCTGAAAGGGGCGGAGGACGAGAATTACGACCTCACCCGCGAGGGAGCGCACTCCATCAACCGCATCCTCTACTCTGCCGACCACACGGGCCAGGAGATAGAAAAGGCTCTGATCGACGCACTCCAGAACATGGACAACGTGAAGATCATCACCAACGCCACGGCGGTAGACCTCATAACCCTGCACCATCACTCCACGGATATCCAGTCGAGGTACCTCCTCGAAGACCGGTGCGTGGGCGCCTACGTGTTCCTGGAAAAGACCAAGGAGGTTCTTACCGTGGTTGCCCAGTACACGGTGCTCGCCACCGGGGGGCTCGGTGACATCTACCTGCACTCCACCAACGAGAAGGGCACAGTGGGCGACGGCATCGTCATGGCCAAGAGGGCGGGTGCGGATGTCCTCAACATGGAGTTCATGCAATTCCACCCCACCACGTTATACCTTCCCGGGGCCCGAAGGTTTCTGCTCTCCGAGGCCCTGAGGGGCGAGGGCGCCAGGCTCATGAACCTCAGGGGCGAGTATTTCATGGAACGGTACAACCCCGAACTCAAGGACCTCGCTCCACGCGACGAGGTGGCCATCGCAATCTGGGACGAGATGATCGAGAACAAGGAGGATCACGTCCTGCTCGACATCGCCAACTTCGTGGAAGAAGACATCCCCGAGCGGTTCCCGAGGATCTACACCACCTGCCTGGAGGCGGGCATCGACATCACCAAGGAGCCCGTTCCCGTGGTGCCGGCTGCGCACTACTTCTGCGGCGGGGTGCACGTGAACACCCTGGGCAGGACCACCATCAACGGCCTCTATGCCGTGGGCGAGGTGTCGTGCACCGGGCTCCACGGCGCGAACCGGCTCGCCTCGACCTCACTGCTCGAAGGCCTGGTGTGGGGCTATTTTGCCGCCCACGACATCGCGGAAAGGATCAACGCGGGAGAAACCGTGCGTCCCGTCATGCTCCACTCGGTGCGCGACTGGATACCGACCGGCACCGTGGAGAACGAGGACCCCGCGCTCATCGCTCAGGACTGGGCCTCGATCAAGAGCACCATGTGGAACTACGTGGGCATTGTGCGCACCAGGCAGCGGCTCAAGATCGCCATCGAGGACCTCAGGCACATGTACCAGAGGATCGAGGAGTTCTACCGCGAGACCCCGATCTCGAAAGATCTCATCAGTCTCTTCCACGGCACCCAGTCTGCGATCCTGGTTGCGGATGCAGCGCTGAGAAACCGGGTGTCCATCGGCTGCCATTTCCTGCGCGACCACAAGGGATCGGCAAGGTCCTATCCGGCCATGTGCGGCAACGATGTGCCCTGAAGGAGATCCTTCGCCTTTGCGAGACCATGGAAGGGCTCGTCCCGCCTGACCGGAGTTCCACATGATGCACCTCCTCGACCGGGCGGAAATGCCCGGGCGCCTAAAGACTGGATGATTCACCCGCCGTGGGCTCAGAGAAGGGTGCGCCGGCATCAGGCCGTCATCCCCTCAAACATGCGATGATCATCGGGACGAAAGGTTCATCCTTTCCAGGATGGCACGGACGGAACCCAGGGCCGGCGAGTCCTCGGGCATGAGGGTGAGCTGCCTGCCGCGGAAGTCGAAGTCGCGGATCAGTTCGTCTTCCATGATCCATCCGTAGATATCCAGGCTGCTCCTGGCCCTGATATCCTCGACCTCGGAGGCGGAACGCACCCGGTTGAGCACGAGCCCCATTCTCTTGAAATCCACGGCCCTGTTCACGGAGGCCACGCCGGCGATGGTCTCGGCCACCCGCAGTCCCTTGGCCGAGGTGTCGGACACCAGCACCAGGCAGTCCACGTTCTTCATCACCCGCCGGTTGATCTGCTCCACCCCGGCCTCGCCGTCTATGAGCACGATGTCGAACTTCACGGCCAGGTCGGAGATGATATCTTTCAGCAACGAGTTCACCCGGCAGTAGCAGCCCTCGTCCTCGGGGCGGCCGATGGCCAGGAACGAAAAGCCGTCGCCTTCAACCAGGGCGTCGAAGAGCTCGTAATCGATCCGCCTGGCTGTTTCGCGGGCGTCTTCGCCCCGGCCCTGCCGGATGTTCGCGATCAGGTCCTTGCGGATGTCGTCCACGCTCCGCCGGACCGTAAGCCCGAGCGCGGCTGCCAGGCCCACCGCGGGGTCTGCGTCGATGGCGAGCACGCGGCCGCCGTTTGCCCGGGCCAGGAGCCCCACCATCATGGCCGAGATCGATGTCTTGCCCACGCCCCCCTTGCCGCACAGGGCTATGATGCTCGATTCATGCATGCTCAACCCTCCCGTCTTTTCTTGAGCAGCCTCTCCCGCATGGCCTTGAGATCGTCCACCTCGTCGCACACCTCCCGGTAATCGCAGCTCTCGCAATCGAAGTCCATCTCCGAGGCCATCTTGTTCATGGCCGCGATTGTCTTCTCCGCGGGTAGGGTGATCTCCCTGAGCCTCTGTACGCCGCTGCTGCTTGCGGTGAGATAGAAGATCTCCACCGACCGCACGTAGGGGAGGGAGGCGAACTGCTCCATGTGCGCATACCCGAGTATGTGGGCATTGAGACCGTTATCGATCGCCCAGGTGCTGATGCGGCACCACTCGCGCATGTACTGTGAAACGGCCCGCAGCATGAAGCCCTTCAGGTCGATATCGTACCTGAGGAAATCCATCTCCTTGTGACGCTCGTAGGCGTTGTCTTCATTGAAGCCCTCCACCCCGGCCAGCACGACCTTGCCGAACGGAAGGCTCTTCCCCTTGCTTTCGGGAAAATCGGGCCCGGCCAGGGTGATGAGGCGGTCATTGACGAGTGAGAGGTCCTCGGTCCACAGCAGGCACGACACGGATTCCTGCTGCGGGCTTCCGAGCTCCAGGCCCAGGTCCTGATTCAGCACGATGTTGCGGTTGCCCCCTTTTGGCCAGGTACGGAGGTGCGCGCCGTTGAAGGTCCTCAAGGGAGCGATCTCATCGATAAAATCCCTCACCCGTGCGATGGTGTTCGTGAAGAGCTCCATAACTCATCAACCTCATGCGGTGCTTTCTCATGCAGCGCTTTCCAGATTCATGCGCGCAAGGACGGCCGCACCCAGGGCCCCGTTTATCTGAGGATCGGCATCCAGGCGGATGAGCTTCAACCCGAGCGCCTCCTGAAGCGCCTCGAACATGCCGGGATTCTTGGCCACCCCTCCGGTGAATGCCACTTCCGGCTCGATCTCGATGCCCCTGGCAAGCGAGGCGACACGATGCGCCATGGCCTTGTGCAGACCGCTCACGATATCGGTGATGTCCTTTCCTTCGTTTACCAGGGAAACGATCTCGGTTTCAACAAAGACTACACATTGGTTCGACAGTACGGCCGGCGAATTCGACTCGAGCGAGAGCTTGCCCATGGCCTCGACATCGAGGCCGAGCGCCGCTGACATGACCTCGAGGAAGCGGCCGGTCCCGGATGCGCACTTGTCGTTGTAGGCATACCTCCTGATCGAGCCCGTCTCGTCGAGGCGGATGGCCTTAGCGTCCTGTCCTCCGATGTCGATCACGGTGCGGATGCCCTTGTGGTGCCAGTGTGCCCCCCGGGCATGGCAGGCGATCTCGGACTCCACGGCCTGTGCAAAGGGGATGTGGTTTCGGCCGTAGCCGGTGCCCACGCAGTAGGCGATGTCATCCTCCTTTAGACCGGCCTTGGAAAGGGCCGAATTCATGACGTCCCAGGCCGACTCTTCAGGGTCGGGGCTCACGTGCATGACGTGTGAGGCAAGGATGTCTCCATTTCTCATGATGACAGCCTTGGCTGTCAGAGAACCGATGTCAACTCCTGCTACGATCATGGCGTTCTCCCTCTTTCAGACGAATTTTTCGCGGGCGATGATGGCGGCGCCGAGTGCGCCGGTGATCTGGGGGTCCTGCCGGAGCCTCCTGATGCCGGTGCCCAGTATCCGCTCGAGGGCCTTTACTACGCCGGTATTCTTGGCCACGCCACCCGTTATGCACACCTCGCGCTCCATGCCCACGGCGCGCGCCAGGATGGAAACGCGGTTCGCCATGGCCTCGTTGACCGCTGCGCCGAGGTCGGCAACCGATACTCCGGAGTTGAGGAGCTGAATCACCTCGGCCTGGGCCCAGACCGTGCACGTGGACGAGAGCGTGAGCATGCTTGATGCCTTTTCCGAGAGCGAACCCAGCTCGGAGATATCCACGCCCAGGATCCCGGCCATCACTTCCAGGAAGCGGCCGGTTCCCGCGGCGCACTTGTCATTGGTGAGGAACTTCTCGATCTTTCCGTCCGCGCCGATCCGGATGGCCTTGCAGTCCTGGCCGCCGACATCGATCACGGTCCGCACACCGGGCATGAGCCACTGCGCACCCCTGGCATGGCAGGTGATCTCCGAGACCGCGGCCTTCACGAACGGGATGTGATTCTTGCCGTAGCCCGTGCCCACGCATCCCGTGATATCGGCCTCCCTGACGCCGGCCTTGTCCAGTGCCAGGCTGAAGACCTGTTTCGCGGATTCCTCGGGCCGGTCCTTGGCGCGAATGACCGCGTGCCCGAGGATTTTGGCGCCGTTTAATACCACCGCCTTGGCGGTCAATGACCCGATATCGCAACCGGCAACGATCATGATATGATCCTCCTTAGGTGAATGAATTCCGAGAGCCTCTCCCGCACGGCCTCCCACGAGGCGACACGGTCGTCGAAGGAGTCGCTGTAGAGGACCAGGGCAGGTATTCCGTGACGCTCGATGTCGCGCTGGATGAGCTTGACATTGGACCAGGTGTTGCGGCACCCCATGGTGCCCATGTAGATGATGAAGTCAGGCTTCACGATCCGGGAGATGCCGATCGTGTCGTCCAGCCACATGTGGGGGGCGTCGTACGGGCCCCGGATCTGCTTGATCATGGGCATTCGCGAATTCTGGTCCGCGAGCGTGTCGATCATGGCATCAAGGTCCATATCGCTGATGCCGTATCCCTCCTGCTCCCTGCCCCTGGCATAGGTGATGCTGTTCTGCCAGAAGGTGAAGAGCAGGGAGCCCAGGTGGCTTATCTCGTGGTCATCGAAGAACTCCCAGAGTCGGGCATCGGTGGTGAAGTGATCGATGTAACAGCACAGCGCCCTGGCCTTCTCCCTGCCTGACCTGGTGCCGGCGATACCTTTCCCGGCGTTTTCCTCGGCCTTCTTCACCATTGACTTCAGAACGTCTGTGTATACCGGGGTGCCGCCCATCATGAACTTGCCGCCGTAGAGGAAGAGATCGTAGATGCTGGGGACGGGCGAGGGCCTCAAGGCGAGCAGGTCGAAGAGCTCGCAGGAGAGCTCGTCCTGCAGCTTTACTTCGGCAATGACCGAGCGCATGCGATCAAGGTCGAGCTTACTGCCGGTCTGCTCCTCGATGAAGGCGATCATGTTGCGGAAGTCCTGCCGGTGATACCGGCTCGAACGCTCGCCAGCGATCTCGGGCGGGTGATTGAGCTGGTAGAAGGGCAGATCGAGCCAGGCCGAGGCAAAGGCGAACGAGTTTGCGTTGGTGTCGCACACGCCCGGCGTGTCGCAGACGATGAAGTCAGGGGTCACCCCCATGCCGGCCAGGTAGGCGCCGAGCGCACCGCGCTGTGCAGAGCACGAGGTCTCGGTGAAGCCCAGCTCGCAGCAGTAGTCGAGGAACTCGGCCGTGCCGCGCTTGAGGACCAGGGTGCCCATCACGCTCAAGGGCTCGAGGCTCAGCGGCGCCACGTCGAAGGCATGCAGGACGGGAGTAGCCATGCAGAAGGTGGTCATGGCGGCCTTTTTGCCCCGATCGTGCGCCGTTGTCAGGAGGTGGAGGTACTCCTGGATGAGCTTGAGAAACTTGATGCCGGGTTCACCTTCTTTTACGATGATATCGAGGATGTCGCGGAAGTGGGGTACATATTCTAGGAGTGCCTCGTACTCCCGCCGAGTGCCGTCGGCCGAGAGGCTGGCATTGAGGATGATCGTCCAGAGGTTCCAATCGTAATTGTATTCCATGCTCTCTTTTTTCATTCCGGCGCTCCTCCGGCTACAAGGTCATGCTGATGCGGGCACCCTGCCTGATGCGGTCGGAGTATATCCGCGCCCGCTCCTTGAGCACCCCGATCGTGACCCTTTTCTCGATCTCCTGGAGCGCCGGCAGGGACTCCTCGTGAAAGAGCGTCAGGGCATCGATGGCGCGCTGGCGCTCGGCAAGCATCCTCGAATCGTCAAGAGTTATGTCCCGAAGCACATCCCGTGCAATCTGTTCCCTATCGATATCGCACATATCGTTCCCTCCTTATTCAAGGCATTCGACAAAGGCATCTACGCGCATCCTGATCCTGCCGGATTCGACCAGAGGCCCGTACTCGCGTTCCATGCGCACGTTCGGAATCCCGGCCGCAGAGAGGTCACGGGAGAAGATCCCGTTCTCGGAGCCGTGGATGTCGCAGAAGCGGATATTCTGTAAGATCACCCCGTCGGCGCGCACGGCCCTTGCGCGAGAGATCAGGAAGTCGAGGCGCTTCTTGTAGTATCCGAACATGCGCGGGCACAAGCTCTGGTTCAGGTAATGCCCGGCCAGGGCCTGAACCGGCTCCTTGTCCTCGTCCACGAGGCGGGCATAGGACCGCGCGCCGAAGCACATGCTGTCTCCCACCACCAGTGCACCGCATTCCTCGATCACGTGAACGAACTCCGGGTCGTCATTGATGCTCCCAGCCAGGAGCAGCCGCTTGCGGCCGTTCTGTATCGAAGGCGCATTCTCGAGTTCCGAGATGTACTCCTCAAGCATTCGGTTGTACTCGGCCCTGGGCATGGCTGAGCCTGCAACGGTCAGGTTGAGCGCGTCCTCGCCGCTTATCGGCGTATCGGCCGAGCGCAACTCGTCGAGGCGCATGAGCAGCCTTCGCGTTGTGTTGTACTCGCTGATGGCCTGACTGAGATCATCACTGGTTATCGTTACCCCGAAATGGGCCTCCAGGCTCCGGATCAGCTCCCTGATCTCCTCGACGAACCAGGAGAGGCTGTATTCGGTAGCCTTGTGCGGAACGCCGAAGTAGTGGAAGAACGAGGGCGTGATGCCCGGTATGTCCTCGCCCGCCTTGCGCCAGCACTCATCGAGGCGGCGCATGGAATCGCAGCCCGGAGTGATGACGGCGCCGTCGAGAAAGCTGTATACACCCTCGCCCGCGAGCTGCAGCACGCACTTGGGAAAGCTGCATATCACAGGCCCGTAGTAGGTATCCCCGATGGTCAGCGAACTGATCCCCACGGCCCGGAATCGAAACGGGAGGATACCCGCTGCAGCGATGACCTCTTCGGGCAGGAACGTGCAGGGGAACCCGACCACGGGCTTGCCTGCATCTTTCCATGCCTCGACGTGTGGATTCCGAATGGACGTCGCGATCTGACGGAACTGTTCTTTCATTGTGCACCTCCCTCGACCACGGCTAAGGCGGTGCGGAAACGCCCGAGCGTATCGTCGTCCGTAGAGGAGAGGAGGTCGGAGAGGCCCTGGATGATAGCAGGCAGCACGGCCTCGGCTGCCGGCCGCAGGGCGTCCACGATCTCCGGTACCAGGCTCTCGGCCGCTTCCCGCAGGGCATCCGTGTCCACGGCATAGCCCCAGGTCCGGAAAAGCCCGCTCAAGAGCGAGGGCTTCTCTGCATGCAGGCTCAGGATGGCCCGCACGGCGGTATTGAAGATGTCGGCCGAGGTCTGGATATCGAGCTCGGAAAGGGCCTTCTCGAAGACATCGGGACCCATGGAGGCGAGATCGGATGCCTCTTTCGCACGCGAGCGGATGCGCGGGTTGCGGGCGGCGGCATAGCTTTCGACCCATGCCCGTGCGATCTCCGGATGTGCGGCGAGCGACTCTCTCAGGGCATTTCCGAATGACTCGGCGATCTCCGCGAGTGCGATGTGGGCCTTGGCGATGACGGCGGGGTCGAGCTGCCCGATGAAGGACTCGAGCGCAGCCGACATCTCGATCTGGAAGAGAGGCTTACCCGCGCGTGAGAGCAGTAGGCTGCCGGTCTGGAACCTGCGCACGATCTCGCTCAGAGTCGCAGCCAAGATGCCTGCTTCCTTCGCCTTGAGGTCCCTGAGGATCGAGAGAAAGATGTCTACCGTGAGATCCGGCCCCAGGTTCGTGGTCAAGGGCCTGGCCAGTCTTGCAGCGCTTCCGAGCCCGGTGTTGACCAGCGCTACCAGCGTTGCGACGATACTGACCACCTTGGCCGGGTATCGCCAGAGCTCGCGGTTGAATGCCTCGATCGCCTCGTATGCCCGGGGCTCGGCGGCTCTGGCGGCGTCCATGAGCTCCCCGAAGTCCATGTTTTCCAGGAAGGCCCGTATCTTCTCACCCGCACGGGGGTTGGCGCCCCGGTCCGATCGAGCGTGCTGCCGGTTCCCGGCCGCGCACAGCTCGGTCAGGAGCCGGGCGATATCGGCCGGAAGGGTGGCGGGCTCCATGGGCTCCTTTGCCACCGGGGAACGCATGATCCTGCCCAGAGCCCGGTTCAGCGGCCGGAGCAGCTTTTTCCGAATCGCTCCACGGGAGGACCATGCGGCCAGGAGATTATGGCCGATAGCTGCGGCCATGCGCGCCCCCGGCCGTGCATATGCGCGGATGAAATCGCCGCCGATCCGGCCGACGATTTCGTATGTTCTGCTTGTGCCGTGTCTGTCTTCCATGATCGTTTCTCCTTTTGATCTCCCCATGCCAAGCGGCTAAAAACGCCTGAAGATCTTCTGTACGCGGCGGGCGATGAGCCTGAAGGTCCAGGCCAGGAGCCCGGTTTTCTGGTCAAGGACCGCCTCGGCCAGGCTGAGCGTGGCCTCGTTGAAGGCCGGCTTGTCGATGTTCCGGATCACCTCGCTCAGGAATGAGCTCAGGAGCTGGGGGTCCTCCCGGCAGAGGCTGTTTATCCCCGCAGTGCCTGCATTGATACTCCCGGCGATGAGAGCAGGCCCCTTGGATACGATGGAGGCGGTGAGCTCTGGTGAGGCGGCAAGCAGGTCGCCTGCGAGCTTGGACAGGGCCTCGCCCAGTTCCTTGAGCTCGGATTTGTCGACGTCCTCGATGATGCTGGCAATGAAATCCTTGAGGAGCCGCGGTGAGATCTTGGTGTCGAGATCCGATACGAGCTGGGCCAGACCGCCTGCGCAGGCGTTGATGAAGGCGGGCAGCGACCCCATTAACCCGAACACCGCCTCGAAGTCCTGCCAGATGAGGTCTCTTACCAGCCTGCGGCCGCCCTCGGCCGACATGTTGTTCAGGTGGCCGCGCAAAATATCCTTGAACGTGGGTTTGCGGATGATTTCCCTGACCAGGCCGTTCATGAGAGTCCTCCTTCTGCGCGAATTTCGTTCCACGCCTTGCGGAAATGCGGGGCCAGGTTTTCGATCACGGGCCCGAGCTTCCGGAGCGCACCGGCCAGGGCCGGCTTGTCGATGTCTTCGAGGAGGGAGCCCACGAATGAGCCGAACAGCTCGGGGGTAAACTTTTCGTCTACCTGGTTGAGCGCCTCGTCAAAGACCCGGATGAGTGCGTTCACCAGGGCTGGAATACTCGAGAGCATCCCCAGCGAAAACTCGATATCCTGCCACAGGAACGTCCTGACCAGGTCGCGCCCGGTATCGGGGCCATTCAGGGATGCGAGAACGGCCCGGACGTCGTCCTTGAAAACCGGGCTTTCGATCAGCTCTTTGAGCAGGGTACCGGCGGTATCTACTGTCTTGGCATTCTGCATGATTCACCTCCAGCTCGCAGAAGCTTTTAGATCGAAACGCAGTTGAAGAAGTACCGGGCAGCCTCCATCTGGCAGAGCTGCTTGCCTCCCATCCAGAGCTGGATGATCTTGATGTCCCTCCAGTGCTTCTCGATGTCCCACTCGCGGTCGGCTCCGTAGGCACCCAGCACATCCATGGCGCGGCCGAAGTTCTCGACCGCCCTGTCCGATATGAAGTCCTTAATGTTGCGGATCTTGCCGATGACCTCTTCCGAGTGGATGGGCTTTCCGTAGGCCTTGTTGCGGCGGTCGCAGATGCAGGCGGACTGGTAGCCGATGGTGCGGCAGATGTCGATATCACCGGCGATGTGGCCGATGACGCCGGCAACCGCGTCGTTTTCCTTGAGCGGCCGGTTCAGGTAGGTGCGCGTCGATACGAACTCGTTGAGCCTCTCATAGAGGTTGAGCATGGCACCTGTCAGGAAGCCCATGGAGGCCACCTGGCCCCAGGGGATGATCTCGGCAAAGGTCTGGGCGTCGAGACCCGGGCCGTGTGCCCGGTACCAGGAGGGCACACGCACGTTGTCGAACCAGATGTCACTGTTCTTGTCAGCAGCCATTCCCGCCTTCTCGTAGGGGTTGCCCTCGCTCACGCCCGGGGTGTCGGTGGGTACGAAGATGATGGCAAAGTCGTTCTTGTCGCTCGAACCCGGCTTGGTCGTGCAGGGAACGCCGAAGAGCCTGGAGACGCCGCCCGAGTTCGTCGGCCAGAGCTTATGACCGTTGATGACCCACTCGTCACCTTCGAGACGTGCCGTGGTGCGAAGGGTCTTGCCTCCCAGGAGGCCCATGTTCTCGATATCCGCCCCGCCCTGGGGCTCGGTCATGGTGAGCGCGGAAAACACCGGCTCCTTCGATTCGACGAACCAGGGGGCGAATTCACGTGCAAGCCGCCAGTTCACGTGCGGCTCCACCAGGATCGTGGTGAGCGGCCAGAGGGTCACGAGAAAGGCTACGGCAATGGCCGTGTCGGCCCGTCCGACCTCTTCGCTCAAGGCATAGGTGATGCGGAATACATAGTCGGAATGGCCCACGCCCCAGCCGCCAAGCTCCTCGGGAAACAGGGCCTTCTGGAAGCCCAGGTCTACCATCAGCTTCTTGAAAACCGGTTCGATGATCCGGTGCTCTCTCCAGTCCTCGTCGAACTCGCGGCGCAGGGGGATGCAGTCCCGGTCGGCCCAGGTGCGAATGACCCTGCGGATGTGCTTCTCCATGGGAGAAACCTGTTCAAGCGGAAGCGAGAACTCGTCGAAATGCTTCATAGCTAACCTCCTTACAGTCATAAAAATAGCGGGCAACGTCCATCTTGACCGGCACATCCGCGCCTACGCCGCACAGCCAGGACTGGATGGTCTTGATATCGCGCCAGTGCTTTTCCACGTGCCATTCCCTGGCATAGCCTGCCGAACCCATGAGCTCCATGCCCCGGTTGATCGCGTTCAGACAGGCCTGCTGGATTCGGCTGCCCAGCATCTGGGAGAAGGTGAAGACCCCGGGGCTCCCAACGCCGCCGATATCTTCGGGCTGGGCCATGAGGTGGGCCAGGCTGTAGGCCATGAGCCGTGCACCGGCGATCTCCTCGGCAACCGTGGCCAGGACCGAGGCGCACAAGGGGTTCTCCTTCATGATGTCCGAGCCCTTGATAGTGCGGTTCTCGGCCCAGTTGACGAGGATCTCGAAGAAGTTCAGGGCCCCGCCGATAGAAGTTCCGCCCAGCAGGAGGTTGAGCCATGCAAAGAGTTCCTGTACCGCACCCTCGCGCGTGATGAGGTGGGTATTGGGGATTGCGACCTTCTCAAAGGTGACATCGGCGCTGCGGCACGCGTTGAGCCCCGTGGTCCTGACCGGGGCGTGCACCTCAACCCCCGGTGAATCTGCAGGCACGAAGGCTATGCATGGACGGCTCTCCCTGTCCATGCAGACCACGCCGAACAGGGCGGAGTCCGCCCCGGGGCCTAAGGGGCGAAGGTTTTTGCCTGTGAGCGTCCATCCGTTTTTTCCCTGCATCAGATCGACCGGAACGGACCGCCCGGCAAAGAGCGGAGTGATCTCGCCGACAAGGCCCGGCCCAGGCAGTATGAGGGCCACGTTCGTGAGCTCGTCGGAAAAGTAGATCGGCGCGAGCTTCTCGAGGAGCGGATCGTCTATGCCTGGCTCCATGGATACGACGGCGAACAGGGCAAGTTTGAGCGCTGCAAGGAAGGAGATCGACTCGTCAGCCCTGCCGATTTCCGTGAATACCGTCAATATCCCCGGTGCGCTCGATACCTTGTTCCACCCGTATCCGCCGTACTTCTCAGGCAGGACGAGACGCTCGAAACCGATCTCTCTGATGAGCTTCCTGCGCTTTTCGGCGAAGAGCGTGCCATAGTTCTGCTGGTACTCCAGGCGGTCTGCCAGGATTTCCCTATCAGCCCAGGAGCGCGCCGTTGCGGCAAACTCCCGGGCCTCGCCTGCGACCCAGGATTTCGGGTACAAGAAAAGATCGTCCAGATATCTCCCCATACTCCCTCCTTTATCAAGTGACCTCGAAAAAAGCCGTGCCCAGGTTTTGCACGACAATCTCTAGCATAACGATAAATCCGCCCGGATGAGGCTCGGGAACCATTTCCCCGGACCGTTCATCCGGGGTCCGCCTGCGCGTGCGGGTGAGGAACAGGTCGATTATGGCCAGGCTCGAGCTGATTAGGAAATCGAGGACTTTCCAGCGGGTGAATCGGCCGCGCAGCGGATGATCCCCTCCAGGGTTTCCCGGCGCTTCGGTCTGCTATTCTTTGCCATGGGCCGCCCCGGAAGGATCATACCGGATAAACACAGGGCGTACCGGAGCGCACGAGAATACCTTCCCACAAGAACCCTCCTGCATGATGATAGTGTCATGACCTGTCCGCCACGGACGAGACAGGACACGGCGAAACGATCAATCATGGAACTTCATTACTAATAGATATATAGACATAAATATTGTTAATCAATAGATCACTACTGTCCCAACGTTAATCGAATAAAGTCAGCTGGTTGCTGGGAACTGCCCCTGAATCTTGCCCATTTGAATCTGTAAGTGCATGTATAATTGGCGTCTTCTCGAAGAGTGTGACACTCAAA
>JBASVF010000236.1:0-12500 GCA_049275795.1 Desulfomonilia bacterium | reverse complement strand
CAACGAGACCGGGATCCTCCTGGGATCCGAGCTCGCACTCAGATCGGGCGTTTCCGTGGGCGACGCCGTTAACCTGATCTCTCCTACAGGCTCCATCACCCCGCTGGGCATGATCCCCAAGTCGCGGTCCTTTGTTGTGAGAGGGATCTTCTCCACCGGCATGTACGAGTACGACAACAACATGGTCTACATCTCGCTCGAAGCGGCCAAGAGCCTGTTCATGAAAGACAGCCCCTCGGGGATCGAGGTCAAGGTGGCCGACATCTATCAGGCCGACGCGGTAAAGGACCGGGTGATGGCCTCGCTGGGGCCCGGCTTCTGGGCCAAGACCTGGAAAGACATGAACATGAGCCTGTTCTCGGCCCTGAAGCTGGAGAAGACCGTGATGTTCATCATCCTCCTGTTCATCATCCTGGTGGCTGTGTTCAGCATCATCAGCACGCTCATCATGATGGTGATGGAGAAGCGCAAGGACATCGCGATCCTGAGGTCCATGGGCGCCACCACGGGCCAGATCCTGCGGGTCTTCATGACACTGGGCATGGTCATCGGGCTCTCCGGCACGCTCCTGGGGCTGGTGCTGGGGCTCCTGCTCACCTACAACCTCAACGCGGTGATCGCGGGAGTCGAGTTCCTCTTCGGCATCGAGGTCATGCCCATCGACGTGTACTATATCACCGGCGTTCCCACCCGGGTGGACTATGTCCTGGTGGGAGTCATCGTTCTCATGTCGATCGTGCTTTCGTTCCTGGCTACCATCTACCCTGCCCGCCAGGCCTCCCGGCAGGACCCGGTGGAGGTTATGCGCTATGAAGGCTGAGCCCATCCTCGTGGCCGCAGAGATCTCCAAGTCCTTCCGCAGAGGCCCGGCCCTCATCGAGGTGCTCAAGGGTGCGGGCATGGAAGTGAACCGCGGGGAGGGGGTCGCCATCACGGGCGCCTCCGGATCGGGGAAGAGCACCCTGCTCCACCTGCTGGGCGGGCTGGAGCGCCCCGAGGAGGGGAGCATCCGCTACGAGGGCAGGGACATCTGCCGCATGGACGACCGGGAGCTCACGCTCTTTCGCAACACCAGCGTGGGGTTCGTGTTCCAGTTCCACTTCCTGCTTCCGGAGTTTACGGCCCTGGAAAACGTCATGATCCCCGCACTGGTCAGGGCGAAACGGCAGGACGAGGCCCTGCCGAGAGCCCGGAATCTCCTGGAGATCGTGGGGCTCGCCGAGCGCATGGAGCACAAGCCGGGCGAGCTCTCGGGCGGCGAGCAGCAGCGGGTGGCGATCGCCCGCGCGCTCATGATGTCGCCCCGGGTCCTCCTGGCCGACGAGCCCACCGGCGACCTCGACCCTTCCACAGGCCGGAAAATAATCGACCTGTTCTCGCACATCAAGGAATCACTGGGAGTAACCATGATCATCGTCACCCACAACATGGATCTGGCCAAAACCATGGACAGGATCCTCGTCCTCAGGGGAGGGATTCTTGAACCGTATACTGCGTAGAATCCCGGCACTGTTCGCACTCGTCCTGGTGCTGCCGTGCGCCGTGCTCGCGGCGGACCTGGAGCTGAGCACCGGCTCGGAGAAGATCGCCCAATACCTCTCCGACGTGCCGTGTGTTACCCTGGCGGAAGGAGCCCCCTTGGAGGTGTCCCTGGAAGAATCCGACAGCGTCGTGCGGGTGTACGACACCACGGGCATCGCCTACAGCGCCGCCTCCCTGGAAGAGGCTGTTGACGGCTATCTCAGGCAGAAGGAGGCCTGCATCATCCGCGAGATCCGGATCACGGGGCAGAACCGCATCAGCACCGAGGCGATCCGGTTCCGGATCAAGACTCCTCCCGGAGACATCGTCCATCGGCAGGCCGTGCGCCGTGATATCGAGGAGATCTACTCCATGGGCTACTTCGAGACCGTGGACGCCGGTTTCGACGAAGGCATCCTCACCTTCACGGTCAGAGAATACCCCGTGATCATGTCCATCGAGGCGGAAGGCAACGACAAGATCGATGACGAGAAGATCCTCGAGGCGATCGGCATGAAGCGCTTCGACATCCTCAACACCCGGATCTTGAAGACCAGCATCGACCGCATCGTGGCCCTCTACCGGGAAAAGGGCTACTACAACGTTGAGGTAACCTCGGAGACCAAACCCACGGAAGGGGGGATCGTGCTCGTCTTCAACGTGCGGGAGAACGAAAAGCTCTATGTCCGGGAGGTCTCCTTCGACGGCAACGAGCATGTCTCGGACCGGCAGCTCCGCAAGGTCATGGAAACCAGGAACCGCTGGGTGCTCGGCCTCTTCGGCCATTCCGGCTCCTATCTCGAGGAGTCCCTGGACACCGATCTCCTGAGGATCGAGCAGTACTACGGCGACCAGGGATACATCAAGGCGCGGGCGGGTAGGCCCCAGGTGGAGATCCGGGAGGACGAGGGGATCTTCATCACCATCCCGATCCAGGAAGGCCCCCTGTATCATTTCGGTAATATCGACGTCTCCGGGGACCTCATCGAGCCGAAGGAAAAGCTGCTGAAGGCTATTCAGATCGAAAGCTCGAACCGGGTGAACAAGAGCCTGATCCAGAAGTCGGTGGAAAGGCTGAGGGCCGTCTACATGGATCGGGGGTACGCCTATGTGCAGGTGAGGCCCGAGATGAAGGAAGGCCCGGACAACACCGTGGATATCTCCTTCACGATCCGGAAAGGCGAACCCGTCCGGATCGACACCATCCACATCAGAGGCAACAACAAGACCAGGGACAAGGTGATCAGGAGAGAGCTCAAGGTCAACGAGGGGGACCTGTTCTCCTCTACGAACATCCGCAGGAGCCAGGACAGCCTGGGGCGCCTGGGCTACTTCTCCAGCATCAACATCGAGTCCATTCCCAAGGACAGGGACACCCTCTCCCTGCTGGTCGACGTGGAAGAGACGACCACCGGGGCTTTTTCCTTCGGCATTGCCTACTCCAGCGTGGACAGGCTCCTGGGAACCCTGCAGCTCAGCGAGAACAACTTCCTTGGCAGAGGGCTCAGGTCGCAGTTCAGCATCGAGTACGGCGGCGAAAGGAAGAGCTACACCGTCGATCTCGAGCAGCCCTGGCTGTTCGATTACCCGGTCTCGCTGGGCGCCAGGCTTTACAACACCGAGCGGGAGTACACCTACTACACCAAGAAGTACCGCGGCGGAAACGTCCGGTTGAGATACCCGCTCATCGAGGAGCTCAGGCATTCCATCATCTACGCCTATACCGACGTGGTGGGGTACGAGGACATCGACATCTCCTACCGCGACGTCCTCTCCCAGGAGGATATCGACGGCTATGCCATCAGCAGCATCACCAATATCCTCTCCCGGGACACCACCAACGACTACTTCCGGCCCACCCGCGGTTCGGACGCGGCCATATCCCTGGAGTATGCAGGCTTGGGCGGCGACTACCACTTCACCCGTGTAACGGCGCGATATGCACAGTTCTTTCCCCTCTACGGGGACAAACTGGCCTTGATGTTGAAATTCAGATGGGGTACCATCAATCCCTCGCATGGCGATGAACTCCCGGAGGACGAGCTCTTCACCCTGGGAGGGTTGAACAGCATTCGGGGCTTCAAGTATGATGAAATCGGTCCGAGGGACTCTGCAGGGAACGTCATTGGCGGGCACCGCATGTTCGTCAACAACATCGAGCTCACCTTCCCCTTCTGGGAAGTTCCCGGCCTCTACGGCGTGCTCTTCTTCGACCAGGGCAACGCCTATGACGAGCGCATCGATCTTTCCAACCTCAAGCGTTCCTACGGCGGCGGCATCCGGTGGGTCACGCCCATGGGACCGTTGCGCCTGGAGTACGGCAAGGTCATCGATCCGGAGGAATTCGAGTCAGACAGCAGGTGGGACTTCTCCATCGGCACGTTTTTCTAGAACAAACCCAGGAGGAACAGGGATATGAAACGTTTCGCATTACTGGCAGCAGCATTGGCCGCAATTCTCGTTTTTTCACTGCAGATTCAGGCCGCAGATCTCAAGATCGTCTACATCGATTCCCAGAGGATCCTCACCGACTCTCTCGCGGGCAAGGAGGCATACAAGCAGCTCGAGACCCTCAAGAACGAGCGTCAGAAAGAGATCGACAAGGTGCAGGAAGACCTCAAGAAGATCGCAACCGATATATCGGTGAAAGGCCCCTCGATGAACGAGTCCGCCAAGGTCGAGCTCCAGGGCAGGTACGAGAACGAGCTCAAGAAGTACAACCGCCTCGTCAAGGACGCCCAGGAGGAGCTCCGGAGAAAGGAGCTCACCCTGATAAAGCCCATCAGCGAAGAGGTGGGGGCCATCATAGACGAGTACGGCAAGAACAACGCCATCGACCTGATCCTCGACCGGAGGGATCCTGGCATCATCTTCGCCTCGGACAAGCTCGACATCACCGATGCCATCCTCGAGCAATACGACAAGAAGCACAAGGATGGCGGCGGAAAGAAGAAGTAGTCCCATGCTGTTGAGCGAGATCGCCCGGCATATCGAAGGCCGGCTGGTGGGGCCGGACAGGGAGATCTCCGGGGCATCGACCATAGAGGAGGCCACCCCGGCCGATATCACCTTCCTGGCCAATCCCAAGTACCGCAACAAGGCGCGCAGCAGTGCGGCGGGGGGCATCATCACAGGGGAAGAGCTCGATCTCCCCATGCCCCAGATCGTCGCCGCGAACCCGTACCTGGCCTTTGCCCGGGTGCTCGATCTCATCTACCCGACAAAGACCCACGAGCCAGGCATATCGAAGATGGCCTTCGTGCACGACGAGGCCCAGGTGGACCCCACGGCCTGCATCCATCCCTTTGTCTTCATCGGCGCCAGGGCACGCATCGGGAAAGGCTGCGTCATTCATCCCGGGTGTGTCATCGGCGACGAGGTGTGCATCGGCGAATCCACCCAGCTGTACCCCAACGTGGTCGTCTACGAGAAGTGCCGTATCGGCAGCCACTGCATCATCCACTCCGGCGCGGTGATCGGCTCCGACGGGTTCGGGTTTGCCTGGGACGGCAGCCGGCACTTCAAGATCCCCCAGAAAGGCATCGTGATCATCGGCGATCACGTCGAGATCGGGAGCAACTGCACCATCGACCGGGCGGCGCTCACCGCCACCCGCATCGGTTCGGACGTGAAGATGGACAACCTGGTGCAGATCGGCCACAACGTGGTGGTGGGCGACCATAGCATCATCGTAGCCCAGTCCGGGATCGCGGGCAGCGCCCGCGTCGGCAGAGGGGTCACACTGGCCGCCCAGTCTGGGGTCGCCGGTCACATCGCGATCGGGGACGGAAGCACCTTGGCCGCCCGGGCCGGCGTCGCCTCCGACCTGCCGCCCGGCAGGGTGGTATCGGGCTTCCCGGCAATGGACCACCGGCAGTGGCTCAGGGTACAGGCGGTTTACAAGGAGCTTCCCCAGCTCCTCAAGCGCATCCGAGAGCTCGAAAGGAGGATTGAGTCCCTTGAGCAGGATTGACCCTACCGCACGCGTCTCACCTGAGGCCGTCATCGGCGAGGAGGTGGAGATCGGGGCGTACTCCATCGTCGAGTCCGGCGTCTCGATCGGGGCCGGCACCCGGGTCGGGCCCCACTGCCTGATCCAGGGCCCAACCGTCATCGGCCCCGGCTGCGTCCTGACCGGGTACGCGAGCATCGGCACCCCTCCGCAGGACCACTCCTACCGGGGCGAGGATACCAGGCTCGAAATCGGCGCGAACAACACGATCCGGGAATTCGTGACCATCAACCGGGGCACGCTCAAGGAATGGGGCGTCACCACGGTAGGGAGCCACAACCTCATCATGGCATACTGCCACGTGGGGCACGACTGCACGGTGGGCAGCCACATCGTCATGGGCAACGGGGCCACGCTGGCCGGCCATGTTCAGATCCACGACCACGCCATCATCGGCGGCCTGACCGCGATCCACCAGTTCACCCGGGTGGGCGCCCGGGCCATCGTGGGCGGCGGCTCCATGGTGAGCCTGGACATCATCCCCTATGCCAAGGCCTCCGGCGACCGGGCACGGCTCTTCGGCGTGAACGCCATCGGGCTCAGGCGGGCCGGCTTTACCGCGGAGCAGATCAGGACGATTGATAAGGCCTACCGCATCCTGCTCAAAAACAAGCTCCTGCTCAAGGACGCGCTCGAGGCCCTGGAGCGCGAGTTCCTCGGGGACGAGATCGTGAACGTGCTCGTAGACTTCCTGAAGACCTCGAAGCGGGGTATCGCCCGATGAGCAGGATACGGGCCGCGGTGATCGGCACGGGCTACCTGGGAAGGTTCCACGCCCTGAAGTACGCCGCCATGGACGACGTGGAGCTGGTCGGGGTTGTGGACATCGACCCCGCGAGGGCGGAAGAGGTCGCCCGCGAGGCGAGTTGCGAGCCCTATACCAACTGCGATGACCTGCCCGGCGGGATCGACGCCGTGAGCATCGCGGTGCCCACCACGGCCCACGCCGAGGTGGCTATCCCCTTCCTCAGACGCGGGGTGTCCGTGCTCCTGGAAAAGCCCATCTCGGCACGGATCGACGAGGCCAGGACCATCATCGAGGCTGCGGAGCAGGGCGGCGCAAAGCTGCAGATCGGGCACCTCGAGCGGTTCAATCCCGCACTCACCAAGCTCGCGGGCAGCATCAGGAAGCCCATGTTCATCGAGGCCCACCGGATCAGTCCGTTCAAGGCTCGGGGCACGGACGTGGACGTGGTCATCGACCTCATGATCCACGACATCGACATCATCCTCACGCTGGTGGACTCGCCCATCGAGTCCATGGAGGCCGTGGGCGTACCCGTTCTCACCGACACGGTGGACATCGCCAACGCCCGCATCCGCTTCGCCTCGGGGTGCATCGCCAACCTCACCGCGAGCCGGGTGAGCGCCGAAACCATGCGCAAGATCCGGATGTTCCAGAGCAATGCATACCTCTCCATCGATTTCGCCAAGGCCGCGGTGGACGTGTACACCCTCGACGAAAACCGCCGGATCGGCCACCGCCACCTGGCCATGTCCGAGTCGGACGCCCTGGCGGCCGAGATCAGGTCATTCATCGACGCGGTAAAAGGCCTCTCAGAAGTCAAGGTCGACGGAATCGCCGGCCTGCGCGCCATCGAGACCGCGCTGGCCATCAAGGATTCCATGATCATCCCGGAGCGGTGATGCGCGGCCCGGTCTGCATGGTGGCCGGCGAAGCGAGCGCGGACAGGCACGCCGCGGCCGTGATCCGGGCGCTTCGCGAAATCGCCCCCGGGGTAGAGATCTTCGGCATGGGCGGCCCTGCCATGGCCGAGGCCGGCATGGAGTGTCTCTACGGGATCGAGGAGCTCTCCGTGATGGGATTCTCCGACGTCCTGCCCAGGATCATCCACATCCTCTCCGTGTACCGGGGGCTGTGCCGTGCGATCCGGGAGAGAAAACCGTCTGTCGTGATGCCCGTGGACCTACCCGACTTCAACATGCGCCTGGCGAGGAGGGCAAAGGACTCCGGGGCCAAGGTGCTCTACTACATCGCGCCCCAGGCCTGGGCCTGGAGGAGGTACCGGGCCCGCACCCTCGCGCGGATCACGGACGGGCTGGCCGCGATCTTTCCCTTCGAGGAGTCCTTCTTTGCCGCCTACGGCGTCCATGCCCGCTACGTGGGCCACCCGGCCCTGGAGGACCCTGAAACCTGCAGGCGGGCGGCATCCTGGCCTCCCCGCAGGGTCGCCCTGATGCCGGGCAGCCGGATGCAGGAGATCCGGGCCATCCTGCCGGTCATGCTCGAGGCGATGAGGATCGTGAAACAGAGGCACCCGCAGCTGTCCTGGCACCTGCCCGTGGCCCCGGGCATCGACCCCGCGGCGGTCGCGGCCCTGGCCGGGCCCGGCATCGAGCTCACGCGGGGGCTCGTGGACGCTGACCTCGCGGTGGTGAAGTCCGGGACCTCCTGCTTCGAGACCGCGCTCAAGGGCATCCCGGAGATCATCTGCTACCGGACCTCGTCCCTCAATTACCTGCTGGCGCGCGCTCTGATCCGGCTCGAGTGCATCGGCATGCCGAACATCATCCTGGGCAGGATGGCTGTGCCCGAGCTCATCCAGGACGGGCTGACTCCGGAAAGGCTTGCCAGGGAGCTGTGCGGGATTGTAGAAGACCGTAAGCGATACGAGGACATGCAGAGGTCGTTTGACGAGATGAGGGAGATGCTCGGAGAGAGCGGCCCTTCAGGGAGAGTGGCAAAGTGGATAGCGGAACTGGCAACAAGGCCCTGACCGACCTTCGGATCTACCGGAGGCTCCTAGATTTCCTGAAGCCCTACTGGGCCAAGCTCGCGGCGTCCATGCTGCTCACCCTCGTTACCGCCGGGGCCACCGGATTGGTTGCGTTCATCTTCAAGTACGTGGTGGACGACATCCTCATCGAGAAGAACGTGCTCATGCTCAAGCTCATCCCGCTTGCCGCCGTGGGCATCTACCTGGTCAAGGCCTTGAGCGACTACTTCAGCTACTTCTTCATGGCCGACGTGGGCCAGCGGGTCATCCTGACCATCCGCGACATGCTCTACGGGCACATCCAGACCCTGTCCATGCCCTACTTCATCCGCACACCCACCGGTATGCTCATCTCGCGCATCACCAACGACGTGAACATGATCCAGTCGTCGGTGACCAATGCAGTGACCGAGTTCGTCCGGGAGTCGCTCAAACTCGTGGGGCTCGTGGTGGTGGTGTTCTACCGGAGCACCGAGCTCGCCCTGATCGCCATGATCGTGTTCCCCGTGGTGATCTACCCGATCAGCAAGTTCGGCAAGCGGCTCAAACGGTACTCCACCAAGAGCATGACCGTGATGGGCCAGGTCATGAGCATCCTGGACGAGGGCATAAGCGGCATCCGCATCGTGAAGGCCTACAACATGGAGGAGTACGAGAAAAAACGCTTCTCCACCGAGAACCGACGCTACTACCGCAACTGGATGAAGCGGGTCGCCGTCAGGGCAATCTCGAGCCCGATGATGGAGCTCATCGCCGGGATTTCCGCGGCCTTCATCCTGTGGTACGGGGGCATGAAGGTCGTCAACGGCGTTCTTTCCGCCGGCGAGTTCGCCTCCTTCATCCTGGCCGTGGGCATGCTCTATTCCCCCATCCGCAAGCTCAACACGGTCAACATCGAGATCCAGGAAGGGATCGCAGCCGCCAGGAGAATCTTCGACGTCCTGGACACCCCGCCCGAGATCACAGACAAGCCAGACGCCGTGGAGCTTGGGAGGGTGGACGGCTCATTCGAGTTTAAGGACGTCTCGTTCACCTACACGGGCAAGGAGTACGCGCTCACAGGGGTGAGCTTCTCCGCCGGGCGGGGCGAGCGCATCGCCCTGGTCGGAGAGTCGGGTTCGGGCAAGACCACCATCGCCAACCTCCTTCCCCGCCTCTTCGAGGCCACCTCGGGGCAGATCCTGGTGGGGGGCCGCGACATCCGGGACGTTACCATGAGATCCCTGCGCATGAACATCGCCATGGTGACCCAGGAGATGGTGCTCTTCAACGACACCATCAGGGCGAACATCGCCTACGGAACCGGGGACGCCTCGCTCGAGGAGGTCATGGAAGCGGCGCGCGCCGCCCACGCCCATGACTTCATCATGCAGATGCCCCAGGGCTACGACACCATGGTGGGGGAAGGCGGGGTGAGACTCTCCGGCGGCCAGCGCCAGAGGATCTGCATCGCCCGGGCCATCATCCGCAACGCCCCGATCCTCATCCTGGACGAGGCCACCTCGTCCCTGGACACCGAATCGGAGCGCGAGGTGCAGGCGGCCCTCGAGAGGCTCATGAAGGACCGCACCACCCTCATCATCGCACACCGGCTCTCCACGGTCATCAACGCCGACAAGATCATCGTGCTGCACAAGGGGAGGATCGTGGAGCAGGGAACCCACCAGGAGCTCCTGGAGAAGAACGGGTACTACACCAGGTTCTACACCGTACAGTACAGCCATGCGTAAAGCGCTTTCCCGGATATACGGCCTTGTCGTGGCAGCAAGGAACAAACTCTACGACGCGGGCGTCCTCAGCGTGCACCGCACCGGTATCCCGGTGGTGAGCATCGGAAACATCGAGGCGGGCGGAACGGGCAAGACGCCCACGACCATCGCCCTGGCCCGGGAGCTCGCCGCCCGTGGGTATCGCCCGGCAATCGTGACCAGGGGATACCGGGGCAGGCTCAAGGGCGTGGTTCGGGTGAGCCCCTCCCACCGGCCCGGGGACGTGGGCGACGAGGCCCTGCTCATGGCACGGGCAACCGGGCTGCCAGTGATCAAGTCGCCGGACCGGGTGAAAGGGGCCCTGCTGGCCCGCGACACTTTGGACTGCGATCTCGTGCTCCTGGACGACGGCTTCCAGCACCGGAGGATCCATCGCGACCTCGACATTGTGCTCATCTCCGGAGACCCCGCCTCGGACGAGCTCCTCCCTCTGGGCAGGCTCAGGGAGCCGGCCGGGTCGCTTCAGCGGGCCGATATCGTCATCCGCACCAAGGGAGCGGGCTCAGGTGTCTTGAGCGCAGAGCTCGTTCCCTGCTCGCTCGTCGATATCCGGGGCAGGAGGGAGGATCTCTTGGTCCTTGAAGGCAAGAACGTCCTGGCGGTGAGCGGCATAGCCAGGCCCGGCCACTTCACGCGCATGCTCGAGGGCCTTGGCGCAAGGGTCGAGGCGATGTGCTTTGCCGACCACCACGAATTCACAGGCCGCGACCTGGAAGCGATCGGGAAGCGGGCATCCGGAAAAGACCTGATCGTGACCACGGAGAAGGACCTGGTGAGGATCGATGCGCCGCCGCTCGAAGAGAAGTGGCGGGCGCTCAAGGTGGAGATGCGCATCGAGGGCATCCAGCAAATCATCGGGGAGATCGAACGAATTGTCGAAGAGAGCCGTATTTCTCGATCGTGACGGCACCATCATCCCGGACCGGCACTACCTCGACGATCCGGAGGGGGTGGAGCTCCTTCCCAGCGCGGCCGAGGCCATCCGCATGCTGAACGGATCGCGAATCCCCGCCATCGTGGTCACCAACCAGTCGGGCATCGCCCGGGGCCTGTTCGATGAGCGGCAGCTGGAGCTCATCCACGAACGGCTCGCCGAACTGCTTTCCGAGCGCGGTGCCGCCATCGACCGCATCTACTTCTGCCCACACCATCCCCGGGGCACGGTGGAGCGCTACGCGATCTCCTGCACGTGCCGCAAGCCCGAGCCGGGGCTGCTGAAAGAGGCGGCGCGCGACTTTGGCCTGGATCTGGCGGCCTGCTACATGGTAGGTGATAAACCACTCGATATGGAGACCATCCACCGGGTGGGGGGCAAGGGCATTCTCGTTGGCGCCGAGCCCGTTCAGGGAGCAGGAGAAAAGCCTGACTTCCGGGCCCGGGACCTGTTCGAGGCGATCCGGTGGATTCTCAGGGATATGGAGAAATGAACCGGATCAGGAAACTCGCAAGATCGCTCAAGCACCTGCTCATCAGGGGGGGCATCGCCCTCATCAGGGCCCTGCCCTACCCGCTCGCCCTAGTGCTGGGAAGGTTCTTCGGCCTCCTGGGGTGGCTCGTGGATCCTTTCCACCGCCGCGTGGCGCAGATTCAGATGCGGCACTGCCTGGGCGATGCCTACCACCCGTCCCTGGTGCGGCGGGTGTTCATGAACCACGGCGACATCCTGGTGGATACCATAAAGTACGCCTATATGGATGATTCAGCGATCAGGGAGCGGATCGCGATCGAGGGAAGAGAGCACCTGGATGACGCGCTCGCCCGCGGCAAGGGGCTCATGCTGATCACCGGCCACATCGGCAACTGGGAGATCCTGGCCCACCTGCCCCGGCTGCTGGGCATCCGGTTCTGCGTCATGGCCGACGTTCGCAACGATCCGGGGATCGAGGCCGTGGTGGATGGCATCCGCTCGCGTTCCGGGGCTACGATCCTGCCGCCCAAGGGCAAGGCTCTCATGCTGATCAGGGAGCTGAAGAAAGGAAATATCATCGGCATGGTCATGGACCAGCGGGGCAAGAGATCGGACGGCCTTTTCTGCGAGCTCTTCGGCCTGCCCGCGCCGACCAACCCGGCTCCTGCGTTCATCGCGCTCAAAGGGGACACAGTTATCCTGCCGGTGACCGCGATCAAGGAGCGCGGCAGATACCGCATCCGGTTCTACCCTCCCCGCGAGGCCTCGTCCTTCGGCGGCAGGGAAGCCATGGCACCGCTCAGCCGGTTCATGCAGTCCTGGGTGGAATCCGTGGTGAGGGAGCACCCGGTGCAGTGGTTCTGGCTGCACTGCCGGTGGACGAGGCGCTCAGAGATGCGGATGCTCATCCGCACCGGGGGCGACTTCCGCTCCTTCGTACTCGCCCAGGCGCCTTCAGGCCCGGCACCGAGAGCATCCGGGCTTACTTGAGAAGAGATTCTTTATCTTGACTTTCCACCGCGGGTGTTTGTATACAGAATGGGTCCAAATAC
>JBASVF010000235.1:0-4284 GCA_049275795.1 Desulfomonilia bacterium | reverse complement strand
CCCCCAGCACTCCGGGAAACATATCCGGGAACAGGGTGATGATGTTGAACAGCATGAGGCCCCCTGGAGAAAAACTCTCTAGAGCAGGTCTTCGAGCAGGGTGGCGTCGATGATCAGGAGCCCCTTTTCGAGGGAAACCTCTCGGATGACGTCCCGGGTGGCTGGGATGTAGTACTCCTTGTCCGGGTTCACCACGTACACGTCGTTGCTCCCTGTAGAGAAGATCTTCACGATCGCTCCGAGTTCTCTGCCCTGCTCGTCCATGACCTTGAGCCCGATCAGGTCCTTCCAGTAATACTCATCTTCTCTCAGCGGCTCGAGCTGGGCTTCGGTAATGAACAGGGGCATGCCCCTGAGCTTTTCAGCCTGGCCGATGTCGCAGATGCCCTCGAGCTCGAGGATGCATCTGCCGCGGTGTGGGGTGCAGGAGAGAACCTTTCTCGGCTTGTCCTGACCGCCGACGATCAGGTGAGTGTAGGAACAGAACCTTTCAGGAGAACCCCCGTACGGGGTGACCCACATCTTTCCTTTGAGCCCCTTCGGGCTCGAAATCCTGGCGATCTCTACGAGATCATGTTTCATTTACTCGATGATTTCCAGTACCGCCCTCTTTCTGATCTTGGTGGATGCAGCTGTGAGTAGTGTTCGCATTGCCCGTGCAGTCTGGCCTTCCTTGCCGATCACCTTCCCGAGATCGGATTTTGCCACCCTGAGCTCGATCACTGAGGTAACCTCGCCCTCGACCTCGGAAACAGAGACCTCCTCCGGATTGTCAACTAACGCTTTGGCAATGTACTCTATCAACTCTCTCATCATAACCCCTCACCACAAGTTTATTTTAATCGGAACCCTCGATCGCCTGCCCCTTCTCTTTGATAAGCTTCTTCACTGCCGGAGTTAGTTGACCCCCTTTATCCTTCCATTCCCTGATCCGCTCCATGTCCAGATTGATACTTTCCGGCCTGGTTTTCGGATTGAAATGTCCAACGATCTCGAGGAACCTTCCGTCCCGCTTGCTTCGCGAATCAGCGACCACCACCCGGTAGAACGCCTTCTTTTTCGATCCTCCGCGCATCAGCCTGATACTTACAGCCATTCGTGTGCTTTCCCCCTTGACTAGGTATTGGATTGCCAACACTTATATTACAAGCTTAAATAATGTCAAGATATTTATCCCGCCGGAAAGCTCATAAAAAGAAGCTTTCCGCGAATGATACCCGCCTTCGGCCATGCACACCGGCCGGGATTCCCAGTGCGCATCCTTCCCGGCGCTCCAGCCGCGAACCCGTTTTCCAGGCCCTCATTCCCGTGCCCCCGCCCCGGTACTGTCTCATAAGGTTTGCCCCCCGGCAGAAGAGCACGGGTATTTGCTGCCTTCGCTCGGGTTTCATCTTGTTCCTCCTCCTTACGTGCGCTTTCGGGAGCTCTTGAAGCGAAAATCATCGAATCACAGAAAATATCGGGAAGTTCTTGTCGCATCTTTACAGGAACGCCATCCTTTGCCGAACCCTTCAAAAGACCTGGTGGGCCTCACCCCAGACCCATGTACCTGCGGAGGAAGCGGCCGGTGTGCGAGGCCTCGCACCCGGCGACCTCTTCGGACGTGCCCGACGCCACGATCCTTCCCCCCTCGTTCCCGCCTTCCGGGCCCAGGTCGATGATGTGATCCGCCGACCTGATGATGTCCATGTTGTGCTCGATGACCAGGACCGTGTTGCCCTGATCTACCAGGCGGTGCAGGACCTTGAGCAGCTTGCTGATATCGTCGAAGTGGAGCCCGGTGGTGGGCTCATCGAGGATATAGAGCGTCCTTCCCGTGGAGCGTTTGGAGAGTTCCCTGGCCAGCTTGGTTCGCTGGGCCTCGCCTCCCGACAAGGTGGTCGCGCTCTGGCCGAGTTTGATGTAGTCCATGCCCACGTCGATCAGGGTCTGGAGTTTCCTGCGGATGGAGGGCACGGCCTCGAACAGGTCGAAGGCCTGCTGTACGCTCATATCCAGCACATCCGCGATGGAATGCCCCTTGTACCTGATCTCAAGGGTCTCGTCGTTGAAGCGCCTGCCCTGGCACTGGTCGCACACCACGTACACATCGGGCAGGAAGTGCATGGCGATCTTGATGAGCCCGTCACCCTGGCACGCCTCGCACCTGCCGCCGCGGACGTTGAAGCTGAACCTGCCGGGCTTGTAGCCTCTCACCCGAGCATCGGGCAGCATGGTGAAAAGCTCGCGGATCAGGGTGAACACCCCGGTGTAGGTGGCCGGGTTCGACCTCGGGGTCCTGCCGATGGGGCTCTGGTCGACGTTGATCACACGGTCGATGAGCTCGACGCCCTCTACGGCCTGGACATGATGCGGCAGTGAGCGCGATCCGGCCAGGTACCGGGTGAGGTAGGGATAGAGGGTGTCGATGATCAGGCTCGACTTGCCGGACCCCGACACGCCGGTGATACAGGTGAAGAGCCCGATGGGCACCTCGGCGTCCACGGACTTGAGGTTGTTTGCCCGTGCCCCCTTGATCCTGAGATATCCCCGGGTCGCCTGCCTCCGAGGCCTGGAATCGTGAACCGTCAGCCTTCCCGAGAGGTACTTGCCCGTGAGCGAGGTCTCGGAGATCAGGAGCTCCTCGGGCGTGCCCTCGAAGATGATCTCGCCCCCCTTCTCGCCCGCGCCCGGCCCCATGTCGATCACGTAGTCCGAGGCGCGGATGGTGTCTTCGTCGTGCTCCACCACGATCAGGGTGTTGCCCAGGTCCCTCAGGTGCTTGAGCGTGCTGATGAGGCGGTCGTTGTCCCTCTGGTGCAGGCCGATGGTGGGTTCATCCAGGATGTACATGACCCCCATGAGCGCGGACCCGATCTGGGTGGCCAGTCTGATCCTCTGCGATTCTCCGGACGAAAGGGTGCCTGCCGTCCGGTCGAGCGTGAGGTAGCCGAGGCCGACCGATGTGAGGAACCCCAGCCGGCTCCTGATCTCCTTGACGAGCCTGCCCGCTATCTCCTGCTTCTTGGGGCTGAGCGCAAGCGAGTCGAAGAACCCCACCAGGCACTCCACGCTCGTTTCGGTCACCTCCTGGATGTTCTTCCCTCCCACGCGGACATGGAGCATCTCCTTCCTGAGCCGCGCCCCGCCGCATTCCGGGCACGACCGGGAGCTGAGAAAGCGGGATATGTCGGTCCTGATCTCGCCGTCTTCCGCCTCGGAGAGCTTCCTGGTCAGGTTCGGGACAACCCCTTCGTAGAGGTTGCCGTAGGGCCCCCTGATGCCGTCACCATAGAGGATCGCATGCCTCACCTCGCTATCGAGGTCCTCAAACGGGGTGTTCGGGTTGAAGTTCAGCACCCTGGCCAAGTGTCTGATGAGCCGGGTCGCAAACCTCCCGGGAGGAGACCCCCATGGCGCGATCGCCCCCTGCATGAGCGAGAGTTCGGGATTGGGCACCACCAGATCGGGATCGATCTCCAGGAGCATCCCGAGCCCGGTGCAGTGGCTGCACGCACCGTGCGGGTTGTTGAACGAGAACATCCGGGGAGAGATCTCGGGGTACGAGACATTGCACACCGGGCACCCGTAGTTCTCGGAGTACACGGCCTCCGGTACCGCATCCCCGCCCACCTTCAGGACGCCTCCCGAGAGCCTGCAGGCGATCTCGATGGAATCAACGAGGCGCTGTGATACACCCTCCTTGATCACGAGCCGGTCGACCACCACGTCGATCGTGTGCTTTTTGTTCTTGTCAAGCTGCGGGACGCTCTCGATGTCGTACACCTCGCCGTCGATGCGCACCCGCACGAAGCCGTCCTTTGCCAGGTTCTCGAAGAGCTTCGTGTACTCGCCCTTCCGGCCGGTGACCACCGGGGCGTAGATGATGACCCTTGCCCCGGGTCCGAGGTCGAGCACCGCCTGCGCCATCTGCTGGATGGTCATGGACTCGATCACCCGGCCGCACACCCAGCAGTGGGGCGTTCCCACCCGGGCGAACAGCACGCGGAGATAGTCATAGATCTCGGTGACCGTGCCCACGGTCGACCGGGGGTTGTTGGAGGTGGTCTTCTGCTCGATGGCGATGGCGGGCGAGAGCCCCTCGATCGAGTCCACCTGCGGCTTGGGCATCTGCTCCAGGAACTGCCGGGCATAGGCGCTCAGCGACTCCACGTACCTGCGCTGCCCCTCGGCGTACAGGGTGTCGAACGCCAATGACGACTTGCCCGAGCCCGACACCCCGGTCACTACCACGAACCGGTTTCTGGGGATCTTCACATCGATCCCTTTAAGGTTGTGCTGCGA
>JBASVF010000234.1:0-15270 GCA_049275795.1 Desulfomonilia bacterium | reverse complement strand
GGCAAACCGTCCCAGTGCCTCGATCTTCTGGGAGTGCATGAGCTGGGAGAGCGCCTCTTTTTCCGCTTCCTCGGCCCTCCTGCGCTCGGCGATCTCGCGGGCGAGCTTCCTGTTCCTCTTCTCGAGCTCGCTGGTGCGCTTCCTCACGAGCTCCTCCAGGCGGTCACGGTACCTGAACAGGGCTTCCTGGGCCTCCACGCGCTCGGTGACATCCATCCCGCTGCATACCATGCCGATGAAGGCGCCTTCCAGCGAGGGCCACGGGTTCCCGAACGATTCGACCCATCTCCACCGGCCGTCCGCGCGCCGCATCCTGGTTATGGAGTGGAACGGGCTCCTGTTGCGCAGCGCATCCATGAAATCCTTCATGTAGGAATCCCGGTCCTCCGGGTGGATCCTCGTGCTGCGGCTCGATTCCGCCACCTCTTCCGCAGGAGCGTCGAAGTACCCGCGATACCGGGAGTTCACGAACCGGAGCGTGCCTGTCTCGTCCACGACCCAGATCATGAGCGGCGAGCTGTCGGCCATGATGCGGAACCGCTCCTCGCTGTGGCGAAGCTCGTCCTCGATGCACTTGCGCTGGGTGTCGTCGAAGGTCCAGGCCCGGTACTCGACGAGCTCGCCGTGCTTGTCGAACCTTGCCACCGCATTCTCTACGATATGGATCACCGACCCGTCGCGCCTTCTCCGTTTGTCCCCGTAATCCCTCAGCTCCTTTCTGTCCTTGAGCAGGGCGATGAAGTCGGCAAATCCCCCGGGCGAGAGGTAGAGCTCCGAAATCCTGGAGGATAGCGCCTCTTCCTTGCTGGTAAAGCCGAAGATCCTCACGAAGGATTGATTGCACATCAGGATCCTACCGTCAGGCCTGGCAACGAAGTTTCCCGCCAGGTCGTCTTCGAACAGCTGCTGGTATCTCTGCTCGCTGATGCGAAGCGCCTCCTCGACCTCTCTGCCCCTGGTGAAGTCGCCGTACACCGCGGCCACCCCGTAGCCGGGAAGGGAGATGGGAGCTGCGGTCACGCTGATCCACTGGATCTCCCCGGTCCCCTTCACGATGCCCATCGAGGCGTTTTCGATATGGCGCCGCTCCTTGAGGGCCTTTACCGCCGGAAACTCTTCCGGCGGCATCGGGGTCCCGTCGGGTCTGACCACCCGCCACTCCGAGCCGGTGATCGTCCTCTTCTCCTGCTCGTCGCAGGAGACCCCCAGGAGCCGTTCGGCCTCCCGGTTGCAGGCCACGATGCGGCCCTGTTCATCGGTGATGGTAAGTCCCAGGGGCAACGACTTGAAAAGCTCATCAATGTGAAGAGGCCTCTCCGTGCGCTCACCCGGCCCGTCCGGCATGCTCGAGGGAGGGGAGAGTTTTTTCTCGAGCTCGACGATGCGCCTGTGGGCCTTCTCGAGTTCTCTTGAAAGCCGGGCATCGGCTTTTTCCGGGAGGGTCATATAGGTTCACCTGTGGAGCGGGTTCGTTGCGCTCCGATCATAGAGATGGAAGCGGGAACTGAAAGGATTCCTATCTCGCTCAATCTTCTGGAGAGGACTGCAGACACTGGTTCGCTCCTCCTTCCTGCCCCTTGCCGAGCGCTCTCTCGACAGCCTGCCCGATCTCCTGTATGTCTGCCGGCTTTGGAAGCAGCTCGGAGATGCCGATGCCGGCGAACCTCTTCCGGTCCACTGCATCGCTGAACCCGGAGCACAGGATCAGGGGGATGTCGGGGCGGATGTCCCTGAGCCTTTCGGCGAGCTCAATCCCGGTCATCCCCGGCATGGTATGGTCGGTGATGACCAGGTCGAAGTCGTGCGGGCGTGCGGAGAACAGCTCGAGGGCCTCGGGCCCGCCGCTGGCAGCGGTCACCTCGAAGCCGAGCACCTTGAGGACCTTGCTCACGCTGGAGAGGATGATCTCCTCGTCGTCGACCAGGAGGACGCTCCTGCGCTCCCCTGTGGAGGGCATGGCGCGGGCATCGGGGCGCTCCTCGGCCTTCTGGGCGGTTACGGGCAGATACACGGAGAACAGCGAGCCCTGGCCCGGCCGGCTCTCCACCGTGATGGCGCCGCCGTGGCTCTTGATGATCCCGTGGATGACCGACAGCCCCATCCCGCTTCCCCTGCCGATCTCCTTGGTCGTGTAGAACGGCTCGAAGATGCGGCTCATGACCTCGGGTGACATCCCGCAACCCGTGTCCCGCACGGTGAGCCTCAGGTACTCGCCCCGCGGCGTCTCCGGGGATACGAGCTCCCGGGGGAGCTCCATCTGTTTCAATCCCACCTCGATCACACCCGTTCCGGGTTCGATGGCGTCGGCGGCGTTCCTGCACAGGTTCATGACGATCTGCTGGATCTGCGAGGCGTTGCCCAGGACTCTACCGTCCCGGGTGCCCATGTCGAGCCTGATCTCGATGGTGCTCGGCAGCGAGGAGCGCAGGAACGCGACGGTTTCTTCGATCAGGCCGGAGATCTCGGTGGGTTTGAAATCCCGTCCGTTCTGCCGGCTGAAGGAGAGGATCTGCCTGAGCAGGTCCCTCTGCCGGTAGGCCGCGCTCAAGATCAGCTCGATGGTCTCGTCCCTGGAATCAGCGGGCAGCGAGCCCTGCGCGAGCATCTGGAGGTTCAGGATCATGGGGTAGAGCATGTTGTTGAGATCGTGGGTGATCCCGCCGGCAAACCTGCCCAGGGCTTCCATCTTCTGGGTCTGGATGAGCTGGCTCTCGAGCCTCGTCTTTTCTTCCTGCGCGCGCCTGCGCTCGGATATCTCCCGCTCGAGCTGGATATTCCTCTCCCGTAGCTCTCCGGTCCGCTCCTTCACGAGCTCCTCGAGGTGGTCCCGGTGCCTGCGCAGCTCCTTCTCGCTTCGCTTGAGCGACTCCTCGGCGCGGGACTTGGCGAGGGCGGCCACGAGGTACTCCACCAGCCTCTCCCACTGGGCGATGCTCTCGGGCGTGAAGAGCCCCGTGCGGGGGTCGTTGAGCTGCAGCAGCCCCATGCGCTCTTCCCCGGTGCGCAGGGGGATGAGGGCCACCGACTCGTAGCCCTGAGCGTTACACCGGTTTCTCAGCGCTGTGTCCAGGATCCGTTCCGGGTCTCCCGCCATGAGCCCGGTAGTGCTGTTGGTCCAGAAGCTCCCCCGCCCGGTGAAGAACGGCAGCGAGGCGTCGACGTTGCCGCGGATGACGCAGCCGCACAGACACTGGAGGGAAGGCCTGCCCGAGACGTCGCACGAGGGAGCGCCGTTTTCGTCCCGTTCGCACAGGCTGTTCTCGGTCTCGAGGAAGCTTTCCGGAAACCCGGAAGCGTACCCGTAGGGGTAGTCCCCGTTTTCTTCGAGACGTATCCCCACGGCCCGGCAGCCCGAATGCTTCTGGAAGAAGTCCACTGCCATGCGCACCAGGTCGCTCGAGGTTCTGCTTTTGTTGGCCAGGCGCAGAAACTCCACCGCAGCCTCCTGCTCGGCCTCGGCCGCCTTGCGCCTGGAGACGTCGTGGAACACGATGACCGCGCCGGTCAGCGAGCCCCCGGAGTCCATGATCGGCGCTGCGCTGTCCTCGATGGGGACCTCTCGGCCTTCCCTGGTGACGAGCAGGGTGTCGTTCGCCAGGGTGACGATGCGCCTCTCCCGCAGGACCAGCTCCACGAGGTCTTCCGGGGTGTGGCGGGTCTGCGCGTTCTCGATCCTGAAGACCTCGCCGATCGGGCGGCCCAGAGCCTCTTCCTTTTCCCATCCCGTGAGCTCGGCCGCGACCTGGTTGATGAAGGT
Organism: Desulfomonilia bacterium; assembly: GCA_049275795.1. Taxonomy (GTDB): domain Bacteria; phylum Desulfobacterota; class Desulfomonilia; order UBA1062; family UBA1062; genus Phosphitivorax. Next base: position 11,513 of record JBASVF010000234.1, on the reverse strand, counting down.
GATCCGCCTCTTCGTGTCGGTGGAGAGCACCGCATCCCCGATGCTTTCGAGGGTAACCCTCAGCCACTCGCCCTGCCTGCTCAGGGCCGCCTCGGCCTCCCTGCGCCTGGCGATCTCGCCGTTTTGCTCGATAACGTGCCGCTCGAGCTCCCGGTTCGCCATGCCCAGCTCTTCGCGGCTCTGCTTCAGATCCCGGAACATGAAAAGGTAGGGTTGTTTCAGGCCGGTCACGATCACGGCCCGGTAGAGGAGGTAGTAGGCGGCGATCTTGAAGAGGTGGCCGAGCTCGTTGAAGAAGTCGTAGACCCCGAGGTAGCGGGTAAAGGAGAGCTCGGATGCGATGTTGAGCGCGATCGCCCCGAGAATGAGGCGCATCACCCCGGGGTCGAACGAGCGCCTGAACGCCATGACCGCCGCGGACGATGCCAGGAATACCAGGATAATCGCGTACTCGCTGTAGATCTTGAAGGGGGTAAGGCCTAAGCCTTCGATGTACGAGTCGGGGAACACGTCCCAGACGAATATCGACAGGAGCGAGAGGACCGTCACCAGGAGCAGGGGCCCCACGGCGGCCGAAGGCCGGAGCACCTTTTTCAGGAACACTGGCGCGACGAGAAACGAGACGGCGTGGACCGAGCGCGTCAGGATCCACAGCTGTGTCGGGAGGTTGGCGTCCTGGCCGCCGAACACCCCCATGCCCTTGTAGGCCATGGTGTGGAGCCCGTCCAGGAACCCGATGAACAGAGACGCGATGCCCAGGAACAGGAGGTAGTCGTTCTCCATGAGCCTGCGGGAGTTCCAGGCGAACATGAAGATGCCCACGGAGATGGCGATGCAGAACCCCTCGGCAAGGCTGTGAAAAAGCAGGTAGCTGTGGCGGGTGGTGAGGTGGAGCAGGAACAGGATCGCAATCCCGGCGGCTGCGCCTGCCGCTGACCTGAAAAGGGCGGCCGAGCTCCCGGCTTCGTGTTGAGCAGTCTGCGTCATAATGTCTCGTCCGCTTGGAACGTAAACGCCGGCACAGAATTTCCAACGGGTTAGAATGCCGGGCTTCGGTTTCTCCAAGCGCGGGACACTATGCTATACAATCATGGTGAATATGTAAACCATTGTTTTGACCATCTATTATGGCAGCATATCTCCCGGCTTTTTATTGGGTTTTCCTGCATTCCGGAGGCTGCCGGCCTTTCTCCGAGGCGTGGAAAAGCGTTCTCTTTGCCGCCGGGGGATTTAACCGTTGCCCTTGCCCGGAAAAGTGGTGTATTCCTCTTGGGTCTTTATGAAATTTCCGTGGAGGATCATATGGGTATCATGTCAAACACTGTAAGCATCTGCCAGTACGAGGTCGCCGGGGAGATCCCCGGGAGCGACGTCAGGCTGTGGATACAGCAATGTCTCGAAGGCGCGAAGTTCGAGCCCATCGATACCGTCCCGGATGGCGAGTCCCAGGGGTGGGTGCGTTTCGACGAGCATACCAGCTCGGATTTCAGCGTGTTCGACGCGTTCTCCTTCGAGCACTACTGCCTCTTTACCCTGAGAAGGGACGTTCGCAAGGTGCCGGCTGCCCTGCTCAAGAACCTGGTGGAAAAGGAGTGCGTCCAGTGGCTCAGGGAACGGCCCAAGCTCCACAAGGTGCCGGCCTCCAGGAAGCGCGAGATCAGGGAGAACATCCAGGCGTCCCTGCTGGCCAAAACCCTGCCCGACCCCTCGGTCTGCGACGTGCTGTGGAACACGCAGACCGGCCTGGTCACGATCGCGAACATCGGCGGGAAGATGCTCGACTTGGTGGAAGACGAGTTCGCCGCCACCTTCGAAGGGATCTCGCTCGTTCCCGTGCATCCCATCCGCCGGGCCGAGAAGGTGCTTCCCGCAGAGCACCTCGATGCCCTCGAACGGGTCAACCAGGCCTCGTCCCGAGACGTGCTCCTGCAGATCAAGAAGAACCGGTGGCTCGGCTGGGAGTTTTTCCTGTGGCTCACCTACAAGAGCGCCGAGGGGAGCTCGGAATATAGCGTGACCCGGGAGGGACCGGCGGAAATCGGCGATCACTTCATCGCCTATGTCTATGACCGGTTCGTGCTTGCCCAGGACCACGACGACGGGCTGCGCAAGAGCACCATCAGCGGCGCCCAGAAAAATTTCTCCGAGACCCGCAAGGCCATCCAGCTCGGCAAGAACATCACGGATGCCACCCTGTACTTCGAGAAGGACATGCTCAAGTGGAAGATGAGCCTCAAGGGCGACCTCTTTGCCTTCGGGTCCTTTACCTGCCCGCCCGTGAAGATCGAAAAGGACGAGATGACCGACCCGCGGATGGAGCGCGACGCAGTCTTCTTCGAGCGGATGAACCTCATGGAAACGGGCCTCCAGCTCTTCGACAGTCTCTTGGCCGCCTTCCTGTCCGATCGGCTCGCCGGGCCCTGGACCCAGATCGAGCGCGCCATCAACGAGTGGCTCCATTCGGCCTGAGCCCCGGGTCCGGGGAAGTCTCCAGGCCCGGCCCCGTGCAAAGGACGTTCCCGGCACGGGCCGCCTTCCCGGGTAAAGAATGACGATAAGGGTTGCAACCCTGTGGGGATCGCCCCTATAATGCCCAGGCAGGCACCGGGCGCACAGGCGCGGGAGGCCCGGCGCCCGGGCGGGTACCTGCCGTGTAAGGACCGGTCCAGCGCGTGATTTCCCAGGAGGGATAGGCATGGCGTCTCTCTATACCCGAAAGGACATCGTGAGCGCCTACGAGGTCATCCAGGAGCACAGGCGCGCCAAGTCCGTCATCCTGGCGCATGCCAGCAACCCCCGCGACATCCGTGAGGTGGCGCTCGAGGGGCTCGATCTCTCCGGTGCGCACCGGGTACTCGACCTGGGCTGCGGCTACGGGTTCTTCACCGAGGGCCTCAAGGGCCGGCTGCGCGCGGATGCCCGCATCCTGGGCATCGACCTGGTCGAGCGGGACAACCGTGCCGTCTTTCTCGAAACGGTAACGGGCATGGGATACTCGGGCGAGTTCATCTGCGCGCCCGCAGAGATCATCCAAGGCATGGACGGCGCGGCCTTCGATCTCATCATCGCGAGCTACTCGCTCTACTTCTTCCCGCACCTCATCCACGAGATCGCCCGGGTCCTCTCCCCGGAGGGCCTCTTCATCGCGGTGACTCACAGCAGGCATTCCCTGAAGGAGGTGACCTCCCTCGTGCCCCGCTGCATGGAAAAGGCAGGGGTCGTCCCTCCCCCGGAGATCACCTTAATCCGGCTCTTCGGCTCGTTCTGCCTGGAAAACGGCCGGGAGCTGCTCGCGGCTTCCTTCGACGCGGTCGAGCGCATTGTCTACCCCAACGAGCTGATCTTTCCGCTGGAGCGGGTGGACGAGTGCATCGACTACCTCGACACCAAGCGGCACCTGATGTTCAAGGATGCCATGGAGAGTCATCCTCTGAAGATCGACGACATGGTGACGCTCTTCCACGACATGGTCTTCGAGTATGCCAGGGCCAGTGGAGAGATCGTGCTCTCCAAGGACGACGCCGTGTTCCGGTGCCGGCGGCCGCGAAGAGGCGCGTGAGAGAACATGAAGAAGCCGCGCATCTACTGCCCGTACTGCGGCGAGCACGTGGTGCAGCGAAGCATGGAAGGCAGGGTGCGCGACTTCTGCATCAACTGCGCCCAGGTCTTCTACGAGAACCCGCTGCCCGTGGCGAGCAGCATCGTGGTCAACGCCTGCCGCGAGGTGCTCCTCGTCAAGAGGGGCAGGGAGCCCTACCAGGGCATGTGGTGCCTTCCTATCGGGTTTGCTGAGGCCGACGAGGAGATCGAGGACGCGGCCCTGCGGGAGCTGCGCGAAGAGGCGGGCATCGAGGGCGAGATCCTGAGGCTCGTGGACGTCGATACCGTGGAGAGCTCCTACTACGGGAACCTCGCCATCGTCACCTACGAGGTCAGGGCCGTGCGCGGTGAGCCCAGGCCCGGGGACGACGCGATCGATGCGCGGTACTTTCCCCTGGCTGACCTGCCTCCCCTGGCCTGGTCGTCCAACGAGAAGGCGATAAAACTCTACCTCGACTTCCACCGCGACACCTGGGCCATGATGGATTCCTACCGCGGTCTCTTCCCCGAGATCGAGGCCCCGGACGGCATATCCGAATGCCCCCAGGGGCAGGAGGCCTTTCTCTCGAACGTCCTGGTGAAGATGATCGAGAAGGACGCCGAGGAGATCACCCGGGAATGGATCCGCGAGCTGGAATCCAGGGTCCCGGCGCTTTCCGGGCACGGGGAGTTCCTGGCCCGGATGAACCGGGACGTGCTCGAGGCCGTCCGGCAAGGCCTGAGGGACCGGGCCGGCGCCTGGAGCTCGATGGCCTTCAGGCAGGCCGGCAGGGAGCTCCGGCGGATGGACGCGGCCCTGCCCGACGTGCTCAACGCCATGGCCCTGAGTCGCAAGGGGATCTGGATGCACGTGGTGCGCAAGAAGATCCTCTCCTCGCTCATGGAGATCTACATTACCCTGGAGCTCAACAACCGGATCATCTTCATCTACGACCGGATCATCTACCAGATCTCCAGGGGATACATGGAATGAGGGTCGAGTCCCTCACGCCGGCACCGGCCAGGTAAAGGCCTTTTCCTCAAGAAACAGGACCGCCTGCCCGGCGGACTGCTCGGCCTTGCGCTGAAGGGCTTCGGCGGTGTTGAAGGCGTTGTGGGGGGTGAGGATCACATCGTTTCGGGCGGAGAGCTCAAGGCACATCCGCGCCGTTTCGTTATCCTCGGGCCTGCCCGAGCGGAGGCTCACGGCCAGGGAGGCCTCGTTCTCGTACACGTCAAGGCCCACGCCGCCCAGGCGGCCCTCGTCCAGCAGCCGCACCAGGTCTCTCAAGGGAGAGAGCTCGCCCCTGGCCACGTTCACGAAGACCGCACCCGGCCGGGCATGCTTCAGCAAATCATAGTTCATGATACCGCGGTTCTCCGGCGTGAGGTTCATGGCGCACACGATCACGTTGGCAAGCTTAACACCCTCCTCAAGGTCCACGTACCTCAACCCCTCGTGCCGCCTTACGATGTCGGCTCCCAGCACCTCCATGCCGAGCGCCCCGCCCAGGCGGCAGATATCGGAGCCGATGTTGCCCACGCCCGCCACCAGGAGCGTCTTGCCCAGGCACTCGGAGCCGGTGAGCCCGTCGCGGTCGAAGCCTGCGAACTGCCGCACCTGTTTCGGGAGCCTGCGCAAGAGCGCCATCCACAGTGCCAGGGCCTGCTCGGCCACGGCGCGGCTGCAGTAGCTGGGCAGGTATCCCGCCGGGATGCTCGAGCGGGTTTCCCTGAGAAAGGATGCGACGTGGTCGTAGCCGGTACTCCTGGTGAGGATTCCCTCGAGACTCCCGGCCCAGCCGGCCGGGATCTTCGACTGGGTGCGGATGCTGATGAAGGAGCAGGGCGGGTGCTGGTGGCCGCACTCCTGGATGGTGAGCCTGCTGAAGCCTGCACGCACCCCGGGCGGAAGGAGCCGTTTCAGCACGCGGGCCTCCTCGGCAAAGGCCTCATAGAAAAAGACATCGAGTTTTCCCGGCAAGGGCATGCCTGTCCCTGTAGCATATCCGCCCGTTCCTGGGAACTTCGTCGTGGCCCAGGGGATATGCTGTGCCGCGCCGCAATGCCTGCCCGTCTTCTTCCTGGCCGCGGCCGGGATTTTGCGTTGATCCCGGGGTGCCTTTCCTGGTACAGAAAACTCATGTATATCCCCCAACCCCTGCATCGCTAAGGAGCACTCCATGAATGAGCATTCAGAGAACCTGCGAACCGTGCCCCAATACTTCTACCAGACCTGCGAGGCCTTTGCATCCAGGCCTGCCCAGCGCTTCAACCCGGAGCTCTACCGCAATGACGGCAACGGCCGTTTCACCTATGACGAGATGCGCGAGCGGGTCGAGGCTATCGCCGGCGGCCTCCTGAGCCTGGGCCTTGAAAGACAGGAGCTGGTCGGTCTCATGTCCCGGCCGAGCCCCTACTGGACCCAGGTGGACATGGCCATCTCGAACTGCGCTGCGGTGAGCGTGACCATCTACCCCACGATCTCCCCCGGCGAGGTACTGCACATCCTCTCCGACTCCCGGTGCCGCTACCTGCTCATCGATTCCGAGGAAAATCTCGAGAGAATAAGGCCGGTCCTGGCCAAGGCAACGGACCTGGAGAAGGTCGTGGTCCTGGACCCGGGCAGCCGCATCCAGGACGGGCTCGCCATCGGGCTGTGGGAGCTCATGGAGAAGGGCTGGGCCTGGATGCGCGAAAACCGCGCCGCCTACAACGAGCGCTGGCAGAGCGTGACCCTCGACGACTGGTACACGATCCTCTACACCTCGGGCACCACGGGCACGAGCAAGGGCGTGGTCCTCACCCACTGGTGCACGTCCTCGCGCATGGAAGGGGTCAAGGACTTCTTCTCGCGCTATGGCATGGAGATCACGGAGCATGACGTCACCCTGTGCTACCTTCCCCTGTCGCATATCTTCGAGCGCGGCTCGTGCCAGCTGCTCGCCATCTGCCAGGGCGCCTGCATTGCCTACGCGGACCGGCCCGCCACCCTGCTGGAAGACATGCACAAGTACAACCCCACCTGGATCAACTGCGTACCCCGCCTGTACGAGAAGATCTACGTGAAGCTCCTGAGCAAGATGTCGGAAAGCCCCATCAAGAAGGTCCTCTTCGACATGGCCCTGAAGGTGGGCAGGAAGGCGCTCGACTACCGCAAGGACCATCGGGGCTGCTACGACATGTCTCCCGGGTTCCGCCTCGCGGAGAGGCTTCCGCTGGGATTGAAGCTCCAGTACCTGCTGGCGGAGAAGCTCTTCGCCCAGGTGCGCGCGCTCTTCGGCAGCCGGCTCCGCTTTGCCTTCTCCGCCAGCGCAGGCATCGCCCCGGAGCTGCTCACCTTCTACTACACCCTGGGGCTGGCCGTGGTGGAGGGCTACGGCTCGACCGAGAGCGCGAGCGCGTGCATCCTCAACCCCCTCACGGCCTGCAAGCCCGGATACGTGGGCGTAGAGGCCAATCATTCGCTCGCCCGGGTGGCTCCCGACGGGGAGCTGGAGATCTCGGGCGCGGGCGTGTTCTCTCACTACCTGAACCTGCCCGATGAAACGAAGGATTCCTTTACCGAGGACGGCTGGTTCAAGACAGGCGATGTGGTTGCGGTCGACGATTTCGGCTACTACCGGATCGTGGACCGGAAGAAGGCCATCATCTGCACCGCGGTGGGCAAGAACATCGCTCCCGCGAAGATCGAGAACCTCTTTGCACTCTCGCCCTGCATCGAGCAGGTTTTCCTCATCGGGGACGAGCGCAACTACATCTCTGCCCTGATCGTTCCGAACTTCGAGCACTTCATCGAGCTGTTCGACCGGGAGGGCATCCCCTACGACAAAGGCGCGATCGGGTATTCCGAGATCGGGGGAATACGCATCTGCATGAAGGGGGGAGAGGACTTCGTGAACCATCCGCGGCTCAGGGAGCTCATCGACCGGGAGGTGGCGGAGGTCAACCGCCAGCTTGAGGACTTCGAGCGCATCCGTGCATATTCCATCCTGCGCGAGAGGTTCACCGAGGAGAACGGCCAGCTCACCCCGACCCAGAAGACCAGGAAATCGGCCATCCTCGCCCGGTACGCAGACCTCATCGAGTCCATGTACCAGAAGAAGGCGTCCTAGCACTCCGGCCGCCTTCTTCGTTACGGGCTTGTTCCGGGGGCGCGGGGGCTCAGACCCCCAGGATGTACTCCAGCCTGCGGTTCACCCATTGCGCCTCGCGCTTGAAGTCATAGGTGCGGGAGAAGTGGAAGATCCTCTGGTAGTACTCCATGATGTCGAACCCGATGCAGTAGTGGAGCTTGCGCAGGCACACCGGGCAGAGGTGCATGGGGCGGGCGTCGCTCTCGGCCAGGTGGTTCGAGCCGTTCATGATGCAGTGGAAGAAGGTGCAGTGGCCCAGCGAAAACAGGTGCGCTGTCTCGTGGATGAGCACCTTGCAGCACCTCTCGTTGAACAGGTGTCCGGCGCCGTCCCGGCGCACATGGCCGTAGAAGGCCGGGTCGTACCGGGCGAAGCTGAACACGCCCACCCCGGTCTTCAGGGAGGCCTGCCCGAAGACGAAGTTCCAGACCTCCTCGGGGTAGAGGTCTTCCCGGGTGATCGCCAGGCTGCAGAACGCATCCGAGGGCATGTGCTGCCTGAGGTAGACCAGCACGTCCAGTGAAAGCACCTGGAAGTTGCGGGTCACCGGGTTGATCCGGGTGGTGAAGCGGAGGCGGTCCGGCTCGAGCGCGGGCTTTAAGACCACGTCCATCATGAAGTGCGATGCCGCGCAGTCCCGGAGCATGTCAAGCGACGGGCCCGAGCCTTCGGGAAACTCTCCCAGGGGGGTCAGGTAGATCCTGTGCCTCTTGCTGTCGGGCTTCCTGGGGTTGGATGCGGCGAACTGCGGGAAGGTCTCCTCGGGCTCCTGGTGGACGCTCAGCCAGTCTCCCGGGTGCGGGACCGGTATGGGGCTGAAGTCCTCACCCGGGGTCAGTGCGCGCCTTATGTGCAGCGGCAGACCCGCGGTGCTGCCTATGGCCCTGGAGACTTCCTTGGGGTCGGCCGGGTTGAAGATCATATACGTTTATATGGCGCGTATCGCCCGGGAGACAAGCCGGAAAAATCCTTTCCCGGGCGATCGGGCCGGAGAGCACCTGCCTTCGCCCGGATTGTGGATGCGGGGACGGATCCTGTGATAGGATGGCTCTCCTCAAGAACCGCTGGAGAAAGGAACGCTCAGATGGAAGACTACATGATCAAGGTCATTACCAAGGACGAGGACCTCATCGGCATCGCCTGCCTCACCACCGGCCTGGTCAACGAGGCCCGTCTCAGGCACGGCACCTTTCCCACGGCAACGGCGGCCCTCGGCAGGGCGCTCACGGGTGCGGAGCTCGCCGCCTCCACGCTCGACCCCGAGCAGCGGGTGGCGCTCAAGTTCGAAGGGAACGGCCCCTTGCGCAAGATCGTGGTGGAGGCCGACGGGACGGGAGCGGTCCGCGGGTATGTGGCCGCACCCGAAACCGAGCTCCCACCCCGGGACGGCAAGCTCGACGTCTCGGGCGCACTGGGCAGGAACGGGTTCCTCACCGTGTCCAAGGACCTCAGGCTCAAGGATGTGTATACCGGGGTCGTGCAGCTGCACTCCGGAGAGATCGCCTCCGACCTCGCCTACTATTTTTCCGAGTCCGAGCAGGTCCCCACGGCGGTCGGCCTGGGGGTTTTCGTGGAGCGCGACTGGCATGTCTCGGCTGCCGGGGGCTTCATGGTCCAGTCGCTGCCCTCTTCAGACCAGGAGCGGGTCGAGTCCGTCATCAGGCACATCGAGCGGATGGACAGCGTCACCGCCCAGATCCGGGACGGGAAGCTGCCCGAGGACATCCTCGGCACCATCTTCGAGGGCATTCCCTTCCAGGTGATCGAGAAGCGGGGGCTCGCTTTCCGGTGCTCGTGCAGCAGGGAGCGCATCGAGCAGGCCGTGATCTCTCTGGGACGCCGGGAGATGGAGAAGCTCTCGGAAGGAAGCGAAACCCTCGACATCTCCTGCCAGTTCTGTGGACGGGTCTATACCTTCAGCAGGCAGGATATCCAGAGGCTCCTCAAGGAGCAGCACTGAGATCGCGCCCGGCCCTCACTCTCAAAGGGACGCCGCCAGAGGGGATGCTTTCCAAAGTGCTTGACAAATCCGGCATCCTGCGAAAAAAGATTGGAGCTCTTTCACGAACGTTCGAAGAGGCGTGCTGTTCCCCACCAGGGAACATGCGGGCAGGAGCCATACAACAAAACCATGCATACCGGGAGAAGAGCATATGGGAAAGGGCGACAGCCGGTCCAAGCGCGGGAAGATCTGGAGAGGCACCACGGGCAAGACCCGGCCGAAGGCGAGAAAGAAGAGAATAGCAAAGGCCGCCTCGTAACTGCGGGGTCGATCCGGCGTCCGCCAGGGGCGGCCGTCACGAGACGGTCTTCCCGCCGTGACCAGTCCCAACAGCGCCACGGAGGGTTCTTCAGCCGTCAGGCGCTGATCAGCGCAATGGCGAGCATGCACAGGGCCACTCCCCGCCACTGGGATGCGCTCACCCGCTCCTTGAGGATGATGCACGAGAGGACCACGGTGACGGCGGGGTACATGGATGACAGCACCGCGGCCACGTCCAGCCGGGTGAACTGCCTGGCGAGCATGTAGAACGCGTTTCCGCCCGCGTCGAACGCCCCGGCGAGGATAGCGGTCTTGCTGCTCAGGAGAGAGGGTATGCCCTCGCGCCTGTGGAGCAGGATGGAGAGGGCGAGCGTCAGGGCCGCCGCCTTCGAGCAGACCAGGGGAGAAAACACCAGCCCGTGCTCCACCTGGGCGAGCAGCACAAAGAACAGGCCGAACCCAGCCCCGGCAACGAGCGCGTGCGGGAGCCCGGACTTCGCTGAGAGGCGGCTCTCTCCGTCCGGCCGCGACACGAACCAGATGCCCGCGATCGCGGCCGCAAACCCTGCAAGCCTCAGCCAGCCCGGCATCCCGATGGAGAAGATGCTGAAGGCAACCGGCAGCGCCGCTCCGATCACGGCCGCAACGGGCGCCACGGTGGCCGCGCTTCCCCTGGCCAGGCCCAGGTACAGAGAAGCTATGCCGATGGCGCCGAACAGACCGCCGCTAAACGCCCACAGCATGTCCTTGCCGGGAGGCACGGGCTCTCCCCGGATCAAGGCCAGCAGGGCAAGGATCGCGATCCCGGGCACGGTGATGAGAAAGACGCTCTGGAACTGGCTTCGTGAACGGGTAACCATCCCCCCGCCGAAATCCCCGGCCCCCCACGAGGCGGCGGAAGCGATGGCGAAGAAGATGCCCAACAGGCTCGATGGTGTCATTCTATCCTCTCTTCTCGGGTAATGAGTGCTTCTCTGCTCAAGGCATGCATCTAGCACAAAAACCGGCACGAGGGGAGGGGCACTCCGACAGCCGGGACGAAAGCGCCCCGCCGCGGGCCTGCCGCTCGATGAGGGGAACGCCGGGCCGAAGATATCCATCACGCGGGCCCGCCTTGGGCGTGCCGGTTGAGGACCGCGCCGGTCCTTGAACAAAATCGTCTTTTCTGTTCAGTGACTTGCTGGTATACAGGGCCGTAGTAGATGATATCCGTGTCAACCACGCCTTTCATCCGGGCGCTCCCGGCCCGCTTCATGGGTGCGGGGGCATGCAGCCGGGCAGGGAGGCCGGCTGCGGGATGGTGCAGGAGGTGTCCGTGAGAGGAACGAAGAGGGAATCGTTTGGCAGGAGGCTCAGCTCCCTGCGCGAGGAGCGGGGGTTGAGCCTGGAGGAGCTCTCGCGGGAGACGGGCTACCCGGTCGAGGTGCTCAGGGATGTCGAGGAGGACGCGGTTGCGCCCCCGGTGGCATTGGTGCTCCAGCTGGGCAAAACCTTCAAGATCGACATCGAGGGGCTCGCCTCGGGCCGTGAGAACG
>JBASVF010000233.1:0-19078 GCA_049275795.1 Desulfomonilia bacterium | reverse complement strand
GGTCATATCCCTGCTCGAGACCGGCAGCCGGGCCGAGCTTGATGCGATGCTCGCAGAGGCCGGTGAAGCCATCCAGGCGCGCATCACCGTAATCAGCAGCCAGGGGGCCGTGCTTGCCGACTCTCGGAACGCGCCGGATGCCATGGAGAACCACCTCAACCGGCCCGAGGTGATTGCGGCGCTCACCGGGTCCACGGGCCGCTCGGTGCGCTACAGCACCACCCTGGGCAGGGACATGATCTACGTGGCGCTGCCCCTCGAGACACACCGGGGGGTCACCGCGGCCCTTCGAACGAGCATCCCGGCCGAGGACATCGACACCCTCATGGCAGGCCTGCGATCCCATGCGCTCGAGCTCTCGGCCGTAATCGTTCTCCTCGCCCTGCTCCTGGCATTCTTCTTCTCCCTGGCCATCTCGCGGCCCATCAGGCGGCTGAGCAGGGTTGCCGGGAGGCTGGCCGCCGGAGACTTCTCGGCGAGGATCACCCTGAAATCGGGTGACGAGATCCAGGAGCTCGCCGAGAGCTTCAACCACATGGCCGGCCGGCTGGAGAGCGCATTCGCCGAGCTCTCTGCGGGCAAGGAGGAGCTGGAGGGCATCGTTTCATCCATGACCGAGGGTTTGATGGTGCTGGATTCGCAAGCGAGGATCCGGATGGCGAACCGGAGCGCCCTCGACATCGTAGGATGCGGGGACGCATCAGGCAGGTACGCCTGGGAGCTCATCCGGTCCCCGGACTTCGACAGACTGCTGGAAGAGTCACTTACCGCCCCGGCGAGAGGGTCCATCGACCTGGGGGATAAGACCTTCCTGTGCAGCATTGCTCCCATCCTCTCGGGCAGGGCCAGGGTCATGCTGCTTCACGACATCACCTGGATGAGGCGGCTCGAGAAGATCAAGAGAGACCTGGCTCTCAACGTGTCCCACGAGCTCCGCACGCCGCTCAGCGCCATCAAGGGCTTTGCCGAGACCCTCAGGGAAGAGAGCACGGGCGAGCACCTCGAGTACCTGGAGGTCATCCTCCGGAACGCCGACCGGCTCATCGGTATCGTCGACGGCCTCCTGGAGCTCTCCGAGCTGGAGGGAGAAAACCCCGCGATCGACATCCGGGAGGTGCGCCTGCGCGAGATCGTGGAGGGGGTCTTCTCCCTGTTCAGGCAGAAGCTCGAAGAGAAAGGCCTTACCGCCTCCGTGGAGGAGACCCGCCCGGGCGTCACGATCAGGGGCGATCCGTTCCGGATCGAACAGCTCTTCATCAACCTCATCGACAACGCGATCAAATACACCCAGGAGGGCGGGATCACCGTCTCCCTGGGCGGCTCGCAGAACATCGCGGTCATCAAGGTCAGCGACACCGGGATCGGCATCCCCCGAGAACACCTGGGGAGGATCTTCGAGCGTTTCTACGTGGTGGACAAGTCCCGGTCCCGGAAACTGGGAGGGACCGGGCTCGGCCTCTCCATCGTCAAGCGGATCGTCTCCCTGCACCGTGGGACCATCAGCGTCTCCAGTAGACCCTGCGAAGGCACCTCCTTCACCATCACTCTGCCCCTCGACGCGTCCTCGCCCGAGGACAGAGCCGCCTGATTCGAGCCCGGCTGACTTTTTAGCCGGGAACCTCGCCAAACCTCCCCCTGCAGGATGGCGCGGGCGGCTCGAAGATCGAGGGGCGGACTTGAGAAAAAATTCACAGAATCTTAATCGTTTCTTAACACGCACGATCTATAGCGCTCTCATGAAGCGAGGTGAGAGAGCCATGCAGACCGGGAAACCGCGGCGTTTCATGAACGCCTGCCTGCACTGCCTTGTCCTGCTCGGACCGGCGCTCCTGCTCTCGTGCACGGACCCTCAAGCAGAAAACGGCCTGGCCATCAAGGGTTCGACCACGGTGCTGCCCATCGTGCAGGTCGCTGCCGAGGTCTACATGGACAGGCATCCCGAAGCCGAGCTCTCGGTGCAGGGCGGGGGTTCGGGCGTGGGCATCGCCTCCCTGATCGACGGCACCACCCGTATCGCAACCTCCTCGCGCAGGATCAAGGACCAGGAGCTCGTCAAGGCCCGGGAGTCCGGGATCACGATCCACGAGACCGTCATCGCCATGGACGGCATTGCGGTGGTGGTAAATCCCTCGAACAATCTGCAGGACCTTACCATCCCCCAGATCAGGGACATCTACACGGGCGCGGTCTCGAACTGGAGGGAGCTGGGCGGCAAGGACCTCAAGATCGTGGTGCTGACGCGCGACACCTCGAGCGGCACCTTCGAGGCCTTCGAGACCCTTGCCCTCGATGGGGAGAAGGTCCGCCCGGACGCGCTGGTGACTGCATCAAACCAGGTGGTGAATATGACGGTGGCCCAGACGCCCGGCGCCATCGGGTACCTGGGCTTCGGATATGTATCCGAGGTGGTCAGGGCGGTACGTATCGACGGGGCCGCCCCCGGCATCCAGAGCATCCGCTCGGGCCGGTACCCGCTCTCCCGGCCGCTCTACATCTATACCAGGGGCATGCCCGCAGGCGAGGCGAAGCGTTTCCTGGATTTTCTCCTGAGCGAGGAGGGGCAGCGGCTGGTGAGGGAACAGGGGTTCATCGATGTCAGGTAGGATCGTGTTGAATCAGGGAAGAACCATCTTCACCCCCTCTTCCCGGCAAGGAAGGCAGGAGGAGACATGACGAGCTTCAGGGAACGCCTCTACCAATGGATCTTCACGGCCCTGGCCTTTGCCTCGCTTCTGTTCCTGGTGGGCATCATCCTGACGCTCTTTACCCAGGCCTACCCCCTGTTCGCCCGGCACGAGCCGCTCGAGGCGATCCTGGGCCGCCAGTGGTACCCGACCTACGATCCTCCGGAATTCGGGATGCTGCCCCTGATCGCGGCATCCTTCGTGGTGACCCTCGGGGCCATGGCGGTGTGCGTGCCCATCGGGGTGGGCACCGCGCTCTTCCTCCACGAGCTGGCATCCCCGTCCCAGCGGGCCGTGCTCAAACCGGCCATCGAGGTTCTGGCCGGCATCCCCTCGATCGTGTACGGCTTTTTCGGCATGATCGCCCTCGCCCCCGTTCTCCAGCGCCTCCTGGGGATACCCACCGGGCTCAACGCCTTCACCGCCTCGCTCGTGCTGGGCATCATGGCAACTCCCACGGTGGCGAGCATCGCCGAGGACGCGCTCGGCTTCGTGCCCTTGAGCTTCCGCGAGGCATCGCTCGCCCTGGGAGCCACACGGTGGCAGACGCTTACCAGGGTGGTGGTGCCGGCGGCGGGCTCGGGCATATCCACGGCCGTCATCCTGGGAATCGGCCGGGCCGTGGGGGAAACCATGACCGTGCTCATGGTGGCGGGCGGAGCGGCCGTCATACCCAAGTCCCTCTTCGATCCGGTGAGGCCCATGACGGCCGCGATCGCCGCCGAGATGGGCGAGGCCGTGGTGGGAAGCCCCCACTATCACGCGCTCTTTGCCATCGGGCTCACCCTCTTCCTGATCACCCTCATCATCAACATCCTGGCCGAGATCATCAGCAGGCGGTTTCGCCTCAAGCTGGGGCTGGGGAGGTAGCCTGGAGTGTCCATGAAGCAGGCAGCCCTCGACTCATCGAAGCCTTTTGCCGTGGATGCAGGCAGGCCCTTCAGGGCAAGCGAGGTCTCGCAGGCCCTGGGGTTCATGCTCCTTATGACATCCATTCTCATCGCGCTCTTCTTCCTGGGAACGATCCTGTACTTCATCATCTCCAGGGGTGCCCCCGTCATCTCCTGGGAGTTTCTCACCTCGACGCCCAGGCGTGCCATGACCGAGGGCGGGATCGCGCCCGCCATCGTGGGCACCTTCTACCTCACCGTGGGCGCCGTGTCCTTTGCGCTGCCCCTAGGCCTGGCGTGCGCCATCTACCTGACCGAGTACAGCCCCCCGACCGTCCTGATAAACGTGATCAGACTCAGCATCAACAACTTGGCCGGGGTGCCCTCTATCGTGTTCGGGCTCTTCGGCTTCGTCGTGTTCGTGAAGGTCTTCGGCTTCGGGGTGTCCATCCTTTCGGGGAGCCTCACCCTGGGCATCATGGCCCTGCCCGGCATCATCTCGGCCTCCCAGGAGGCGATCCTGGCCGTGCCCCAGTCGTACCGGGAGGCCTCGCTCGCCCTGGGCGCAACGCACTGGCAGACAGTCAGCAGGGTGGTCCTGCCCTCGGCTTTCCCCGGCATCCTCACCGGGGTGATCTTAGGCATCGGCAGGGTGGCAGGCGAAACCGCGCCCATCCTGTTCACAGCGGCCGCCTTCTACACCCGCGGGTACCCAAGCTCGATCTTCTCTGAGGTCATGGCGCTTCCCTACCACATCTATGCGCTCATGACCGAAGGAACGCACCCCGAGGCCCAGACGCTGATCGCCTACGGGTCCTCGCTGGTCCTGCTCATGCTCGTGCTCGCCATATCCGCCTTCGCCATCTTTCTCAGGCAGAGGCAAAGGAGCACCTATGAATCGTGACGTGAAGATCAGCGTGCAGAACGTGAGCTTCTTCTACGGCAGCACGCAGGCACTCATTGACATCTCGATGGACATCCCTGAAAAACGGGTGACCGCGCTGATCGGGCCGTCCGGGTGCGGAAAGTCCACCTTCATCCGGCTGCTCAACCGCATGAACGACCTCGTGCCCGGCAGCCGGATCGAGGGCCGCATCCTCCTGAACGGCCTCGACATCAACCACCCGAAGACCGACGTGGTGGCCCTGCGCCGCAAGGTAGGCATGGTGTTCCAGAAGCCCAACCCCTTTCCCAAGAGCATCTTCGATAACCTGGCCTATGGGCTCAGGGTCGGCGGCATGCACGACAAGGGCCTGATCGAAGAGAAGGTGACGAGCGCACTGAAAAAGGCCGCCCTGCTCGAGGACGTGAAGGACCGCCTCCACGAGAGCGCGCTCAAGCTCTCGGGAGGGCAGCAGCAGCGGCTGTGCATCGCCAGGTGCCTGGTGGTGGAGCCCGAGGTCATCCTGTTCGACGAGCCGAGCGCGAGCCTCGACCCCATCTCCACCCGAAAGATCGAGGAGCTCATCCTCGAGCTCAAGAACGACTACACCATCGTGATCGTGACGCACAACATGCAGCAGGCGGCACGCGTGTCGGACCTGACAGCCTTCATGTACCTGGGCAGGCTTGTCGAGTATGACGAGACAGAGAAGATCTTCACCGTGCCAGGGGAAAAGATGACGGAAGAGTACCTGAGCGGCAAGTTCGGTTGACGAGACGGGAAAAGCGGCTTTCGGTCTTTGGTGCCACGCTTTTTTAAGCCACACAGAAAGGAGAGATCAATGCTGGAAGAAGCCAAGCTCGACCGGCTGAAAAAGGAGTTGCTTCAATACGCCACCCTCGTGGAGGGGATGATCGAAAGATCCATCCACGGGCTCATCGATGCCGACGCCGAGATCCTGCACAGGGTCATCGAGCTCGACGAGCCGCAGGCGAACGACTTCGAGATCAAGCTCGACGAAATGTGCATCGCCACCATCGCCCAGCACCAGCCCGCCGGGAAGGCGCTGCGCTCGATCCTGATGATGTACAACATCAACTCCACACTGGAGCGCATGGGCGACCATGCGGTCACCATCTGCGAGAGCGGCCTGTTCCTGATCATTCGGCCCGCAGTCAAGCCGCTCATCGACATTCCCCGGATGGCCGAGGTGGTCAAGAGCATGATCGACGACAGCATCTCCTCGTTCGTGAACGAAGACGCCGCCCAGGCCCGGGGCGTGTGCGAGCGCGACAGCATCGTGGACGGCCTGCGGGACCAGATCACCCGGGAGCTCATCACCTTCATGTCCTCGGACCCGGCCACGATCGAGCGGGCCCTTCACCTCATGAAGATCTCCAGCAACCTCGAGCGGGTGGCGGACCTCTGCACGAACATCTGCGAGGACGTGATCTACATGGTCAAGGGCAAGGTGATCAAGCACCACAAGAACACGCTGTAGATCTTGCGCTTCTCAAGACTCCAGGCCTCGGACCATGCGCAGACGGGCGCTGACTCAAGCCCCTGCACGAGGTGCTCGTTTTGCCCCGCGACTGCACGAACGTCTCCTGCCGCCCATGCTCCGGCCGCTGCTTCTGTTGGTACAACCGCCCGAGCATCTTAGACGGAGGCTATCCCCCGAACCAAGCGCGCATGAACCACAGGCAGCCTCTTTCAACAGCCGATCCTAATCGATGAGGTAGTCTTCGAGGTCTTCCGCGTCCATGCATTCCTCGCTTATCGCCCAGCCTCTCACCGAGATCCCCGCGCGGTGGACCGTCTCGCTGTCGCCCGAGACGAGGTGGTGCCACCAAGGCAGCTCCCTGTCCTCGGCGAGCAGACGGTAGGCGCAGGTTTCGGGCAGGAACTCAAGCCAGGAAGAGAGGTTCTCCGGGGTCAGGACCAAGCAGTCGGTGTTTGCTGACGACCGCCTGCCATAGGACCGGCAGCGGCAGGTTTCGAGGTCCAGGTGCCGACAGGCCACCCTGGTGTATGCCAGCTCCGAGGTGTCTTCGAACAGGATCTTGCGCAGGCAGCACCGCGCGCACCCGTCGCACAGCAACTCCCACTGCCGGCGGCCCATCCGCTCGAGCGGGGTGGTCTTCCAGAACGCGCGGCCCCTGCACAGGTTCATATCCCGCCCGCCTTCCCCGCCATGCCGCTCTTTGCATGGAGCAGCCCGGCCCCTCGCCCCTGCCGCGATTCCATCACAGCCGGGAGGACCGGGCGCTTCCGGAGGCCTGAGGCCTCCACGGAGGGCGAACCTGGCAAGAGCGGTTCAAGCCCCCTTGCCATCAGGAAAGCCCGCTGATGTTGCCGTGTTCGTCGATGTCGATGGATAGCGCCGCCGGACTTTTCGGCAGGCCCGGCATGGAGAGGATCTTGCCGGTGTATATGACCACGAACCCGGCTCCGGCCGAGACCTTGGCCGCGCTCACGGTAATGTTGAACGGCTCCTGAGGAAAGCCCGGGACCTTGGGGTTGTCGGTCAGCGAGGACTGGGTCTTGGCGATGCAGACAGGCAGGCCCGCATAGCCCATGTTCTCGATGTGCCGGATGTCCTTTACAGCACGCGGGGTAAACTCCACCCCGGAGGCGCCGTAGACGTTTTCGGCCACGATCCTCACCTTCTCGCAGATGCCGGCCTCGAGATCGTAGAGCATCCTGAACCTCGAGGGGATCTCGCACAGCTCCACCACCTTCTCGGCAAGCTCGAGCCCGCCCTCTCCTCCTCCTTCCCGGAAATCCGTGATCACCGCGTCAACGCCCAAGTCCCCTATCCGCGACTTGAGGTCCAGGAGATCTTCGTTGCGGTCTGTGGCGAACCGGTTGATGGAAACCATGACAGGCACGCCGAAACGCGAGAGCGTGTCGAGATGCTTGCCGATGTTGCCGATGCTGTGGAGCGCATACGCCCGGGAGGTGACCACCAGCACCGCTGCAGCGGGCGTGAGCCCGCCGGTGCGGCACGTGATGTGGAAGAACTTCTCCGCACCCAGGTCGGCGCCGAAGCCCGCCTCGGTCACGGTATAGTCCGAGAGCTTGAGCGCCATGCCCGTTGCGATGATCGTGTTGCACCCGTGGGCGATGTTGGCGAACGGCCCTCCGTGGACGAACACCGGAACACCCTCCACGGACTGCACCAGGTTGGGAGAGAGGGCATGCTTGAGCAGGGCCGCCATGGCCCCGCTCACGCCGATGTCGCGCACGAAGATGGGCTTGCCCAGGTAGTCGTAGCCCACGATGATGCGGTTGAGGCGCTCCTTGAGCTCGGTGAAGCTCTTCGACAGGCACAGCACGGCCATCACCTCGGAGGCCGCGGTGATCTCGAAGCCGTCCTCGCGCATCACGCCGTTGAGCCCCCGGTCTTCCAGGCCGAGGATGATGCTCCTGAGGCTGCGGTCGTTCATGTCGATGACGCGCTTCCACACCACGGTGCGGGGGTTGATCTCCGGCACCATGCGCTGGTGGAGGTGGTTGTCCACCACCGCGGCCAGTAGGTTGTGCGCCGAGGTGACGGCGTGGATGTCCCCGGTGAAGTGGAGATTGATGTCCTCCATGGGCAGCACCTGGGAGTAGCCGCCTCCCGCGGCGCCGCCCTTGAGCCCCATGCACGGCCCCAGGGAGGGCTCCCGGATGGCGGCCATGGCCTTCCTGCCGATCCGGGCGAGCGCTTGGGTCAGCCCGATGGTGGTCGTGGTCTTGCCCTCGCCCATGGAGGTGGGGGACATGGCGGTGACCAGGACGGGCTTTCCGTCCCTGTCATTGAGTCTCTCCTCGAGGACCTTGAGAGGCACCTTGGCAATGAACCTGCCATAGGACACGATCGTGTCATCATCGAGGCCCAGACCGGCGGCTATCTCGCGGATCGGCCTTAGATCAATGGATTGGGCGATCTCGATATCGGATTTCATTCCTGTCTCTTTTCTTGAAGCAAATCTTGAAGCAAGGTTTCTCCGTGAACTTCTCTCGTCAGATCCGGGGGATGCCGAAGCTCCCGAGCAGCCCGGCCAGGGCCTCCATGCTCAGGATGTGCTGGTTGTGGAAATCGAGGATCACCTTCATGTCGAACTCGATCCGGATGCCGGGCGTGAGGGTATGCTCCCGATCCCTGCCCGAGATCACGGTGATGTCCTCGGGCCCGACCTTCTCCGCAGCCACCAGGCCCCGGATGATGGCATCGAGGTCCGGGATGCCGATCTCGCCCGGCGCGATGTCGCCCACCAGGGTTTTTGAGTCGTCGTCCACGGGCAGCCGGTACCCGAAGGCGTAGTCGATGTCAAGCCTCTGGCGCAGGAGTTCCACGAAGAACGTGAAGCCCGTGCTGATGAGCCCGATCCGGTATCCCATGATCTTGAGCGTCTGGAGCAGCTCCATGGTGCCCGGGCTCACCCGCACGGAGCCCATGATCGCATCGATGACATCGAGCGGCAGCCCTTCCAGGCGGGCCGCTGCACGCAACACGCGAGGCAGGTCATCCGGCCTCCCCGGCTCCGGCCTCACCGCGCTCTCTTCGATCCCTGCGAGCTTGACGATCTCGCGCATGGTCGATGCGTCCATGAAGCTCTGCGAGATGTCGAAGAGCACGATCTTCTTTTTCTTGTTGAACACGTCCGCGGTCTGGAACATGGTGCTGATGTCCATGGCACGCATGATCTCCTGCACCACGCCCTTTAAGTTTACCATGGGAACCGAGCTGCGGCTGACGTCGCAGAGCAGATCCATGAGGAACACGTCCTCGCGCGCAACCATCTCGCTGATCTCGATGTTGATATTGTAGGCGCCGAGCTTTTCCGAGATGGCGGCGATGATCCCGGGCTTGTCCCTGCCGACCAGGGTCACAAGGATGTTGGCTTTCTCGGCGCTGCGGGCCACCGGCGCATACTTCTCCATGTACAGCCTCACCCCGGTCTGCTCCGAGATCCGCTCGAGCAGCGACCTGAACTCCTCGGGAGAGTTCGAGGCCTGCCTGAGATCCACGACCAGGAAGATGGTAAAGAGACCGTGCAGCACGTCCTGGCGCATATCCACGATGTTGCCCCCCACCCGGGCGATGGGGGAGGTGATCCCTCCGATCAGCCCGACGGAGTCCGGGCCGATGCCATAGACAATGTAGAGCATGCTTCTCATCCTTGTCTCTCCTTGCAAGGGGATGGCGGGATTCTAAAGAAAAACCGCAGCGAATGGGTAGCAAAAAATACTCGAGCACTGAACAGGGCAACCGAGTGCGGCCGCCCCGGCATCCGCAGGCCATGCTTCACACTTGGGGTCCTGGCTGCCCGGCGCTCCCTCGTTCCTCTCCACTCCTAGCCGGGACCGCCGCCGGAAAGACGCAGCCGGCATATTCCTGCAACAATCCGCAATCCTTACCGCCCGAGGATACAGCGCCCGGCGGGAGCCCCTGCATCGCGGCGCCGCGGTCGGCGGGTCACTTGATGAGCGCGTTCTCCACGGCGTAGAAGGTGAGCTGGGCGTTGTTCTTCATGTTCATCTTTTCGAGTATGTTCGAACGGTAGGTGCTGATCGTCTTCACGCTCAGGTTCAGGCTCCGGGCCACCTCGGTCACGGTCTTGCCCGAAGCGAGGAGGAGCATCACCTGGTACTCCCGGTCAGAGAGCTTCTCGTGAGGCTGCTTGGAGCTGTGCTTGTCGATTTCCGATGCCAGGATCTCGGCAAGGGTCTGGCTGATGTACCTGCCTCCTGTCGAGACTCGGCGAATGGCCTTTATGAGCTCCACCGGGGCGCTGGCCTTGGTGAGATACCCGGAGGCTCCCGCCCTGAGCGCCCGGACGGCGTACTGCTCCTCGGGATAGATGCTCAGGATGAGAATCCTTACATTGGGCTTGATCTGCTTGATTTCAGAGGTGACTTCGAGCCCGCTCCTGCCCGGCATGCCGATGTCGAGCAGAACCAGGTCGCATTCGTTCTTCCAGAGAAATTCAATGACTTCAGGGCCGTTTTCAGCCTCGCCCACCACCTCAACATCTGGTTCTTCTGCAAGGATTTGCTTCAAACCGGTTCTCACGATCGGG
Source organism: Desulfomonilia bacterium (assembly GCA_049275795.1). GTDB lineage: Bacteria > Desulfobacterota > Desulfomonilia > UBA1062 > UBA1062 > Phosphitivorax. The sequence goes on along the minus strand of JBASVF010000233.1, from coordinate 8,550 downwards.
TGGTCGTCAGCAATGAGAACTCTGACCATTCTATGCTCCCTCTCTGTTCATGTCGTGATCCGGGAACCCGGTGCCCTTCCCCTCTCCTGTTGTACATGAAGGTATACTGATCATGGAGTGCGTTGCCAGCACGATGTGCGCTTCAGCCCCTGTATTCGGCAAGAACCGCGATGTTGGTCATGCGCCCGCCCTTGTACAATAATCCGTTCGAAACAGCCCGCTCTGCCTCGGCTATAGCAATACTGCCAATTATTCCTATTGAATTCAAGTATATTCTTTGTCCACGAACGAAAAGGCGAAAACATCCCGAAACTGCCATGATTATCCCCCGCCCCCGGGTGAGAGTGCCATGCTGCGGCATCCAGCGAGGTGCCCTTAAGGGGCGCGGGGTATCGTGCTTCCCAGCGGTTCTCGAAGGCTGGAACCTCCTGGATCGCATCCGGAGATCACCGGCTTGCCGGTGCCCATCTCCCGGAAGACGGCTTCCACCCTTCTCTGCGCACCGGCCGGGGTTTTCCCCCGTGCTCCGAACGAGGGGCATCCGTGAAGGCCCCCGGCATCACGGCGCTTCCTTCGTGCCCTCTGAATCCTGCCCGGTCACGGCCTCCCGCTCACGGATGATCATCCTGCCTTCCCGGGGCGGCCTTTCTCCATGAGCATTTCCACAGCCCGTTCCAATGCCCGGTTGAACTCTTCCGCACGGTTCATCATGAGGAAATGGTCGGTATTCCCGATCACGATGGCATCGTAGGAATGCATGTGCCGCCGGTTCGCCTCGTAGTTGATGGGCCAGAGGTCCGAGTTCACGGTGATCACGGGGATGCTGATCTTTTCGAACACCCGCGCCGCCTCGCCCGTGATGTACTGCTCCAGCATCTCATTCATGGCGCTCAGGGCCACGGCAGGGGGCGCGGCCGACATGTCCGAGAGGATCCACTCGCGCAGCGTGGGATCATTTCCGGGCAGGAGCATCTCCTCCACGAACCGCTTGCTTCCCGCCGGGAAATCCTGTTCGAGGGGCGCGGTCATCTTCTTGAGCTCCTCACGGGTCAGTGGGTACTCAATGTTCTCGAGGGTGTCCACGCCGATCAGGCCGATGACGCGATCCGGCATGAGCCGGGCGGCCTCCACGATCACTGTGCCGCCCATGGAATGGCCTATCAGGATGACCCGGGAGCCTCCCGATGCCTGGGTGACCGCCCGGACGTCCTCTCCGAACGAGCCCATGGTGTACCTGGTCCGAGAGCTCCCCGAATGGCCGTGACCGGCGAGATCGAGGACCACCACCCGGTGCTTCCGGGAGAAGTGCGGCACCTGGGCACGCCAGTAACGGGCGTCGCAGCTCCAGCCGTGGACGAACACCAGGGTCGGCTCGCCGGCGCCGTACACCTCATACGAGATCGACGTGCCGTCTGCGGAAGGCACGATCCGGGGCCACACCGTCTTTGGCTGCATTCCTGCGAATGCAGGCGCTGTGAGCGCCAGGCAGCCTGCCAGGACGAGCAGGAGCATCGCCGCGGGCCTGCAGAGAGGACTGTGGGCGGCCTGGAAGAGTTTAATTCTGCACTGCATTGCCAGTATCTCCTTTCCTGCGGACGTGCCCGCCGCTGTGCCATCCGCCGTACCGGCCAGCGCCGGGTATTTTCAAGGCGATCGCCATCCCCGGGATGCCCTGTGATGGGAGCCCTGGTCCTTCGCAGCAAGGTCGCTCCCGTTCACCCGGGGCACGAATCGTGTGGAGTGAAAGAACCTCTGTATCGAGGATCTGCCGGGCCTTTATGAGAGACCGACCCATTCCCGGCCCCCGCGGCGGTCTCGGGTGAGGCCGCCGGCTGAGAAACCCATGCCCTTCCTCGCATGGTTACGCGGGGAAGGGACTTCACCTGTCCCTGAAGGGTCGGGCCCTGAACCAGGTCCCGGTCAGGACACGGTCGCCGGTTGGAAGGGGCCCGTTTCCGCGCAGCGGCTTACCCCCGCCACACGGCCTACTCGATGCCTTCCCTGTCCAGGATGAGACGGGCCGCACGCCAGCCGTTGATCTGCGCAGCTCCCATCCCGTGCCACATCTGAGACCAGTTGCTCGCAATGAAGACGTTGGAGATCGGCGTGTTGTTGGGCACCTTCTCCCACTGCTCGGGCGAGAGGTAGAACCCGTAGACCGAACCGACCTCGTTCCTGGTGAAGCGCTTGATCGTCCTGGGCGTGAACCCTTCCTTGACCTCCACGTACCTGGGGTCGGCCAGCTCGGGAATGATCCTGGACGCAACGCCTACAAGCTCGTCCACCTTTTTGGCTTTCAGCTCACGGTAGGCATCGCGGTCCTCGGGCCAGACAGCGATATCGGAGTAGCTGGTGATGGTTACGAGCGACTTGCCTTCGGGCGCATAAATCGGATCGCCGTAGTTCGAGTAGATGGTGATGACCATGGCGCCCTGGGTGAAGTCCCCGCTCATCATCCGCTCGTAGAGCTCGCCGGAATCCAGGACCGGGCTGTAGAAGATCTCGGTGTCATCGTAGCCCAGCTCTCTTAAGTCTACGTTGAGACCCATGTAGACGCCGAACAGGGAGTTCGCGGGCTTGAGACTTTTAAGCCTGCTTACGTATTTCTTGGGGAAGTGCTCCTCTCCAATGAGCTTGAACACGAGCTGGTAAGGATCCGTATTGGCGACGATATACCTGCCGGTGTAGGTTTCCCCTGCCGCGGTCTTTACCCCGGCGGCGAGCCCGTCTTTCATGACGATCTTGGTCACGAGGGCCCCGGTTTCGACCCTTCCCCCCAGCTCCCTAATCCGGTCGGCATATGCGTTGGAGAGCGCCTGCGAGGTCCCCTTGATGTGCCAGGTCCCGTCGCTGAGATAGCTCTCCGTGGCCGCCAGGAAGATGAGCGCGCTCTGCTCGTGCGTCGGCGCTCCGTAATACACCCAGAGCTGGGATACCACGGCCTTGATCTCTTCGCTGGTAAAGCACTCGTCCATCACGTCCTTGACTGTCTTGTTCCTGTACGCAAAGAAGGTCCTCTGTCTCAAGGGCACCATGGCCTTCATGAGAGACGCCCTGAGCCCCTGGTAGCGGAACAGGTCCCTGAGCTCCATCATGTCGTTCATGGTTGCCGCGCAGAGACGGTGGAACTTTTCGATCCCTTCAGCCTCCTCGGGCCAGGTTTCCTTGAGCGCCTTCTTGAACCCCTCCCAGTTGCTGGGCAGCTCGATATCCACCCCGGGGAAGATCGAACGGTAGAAATGGGGCAGCTCGTAGAGCTCGGCCTTCTGGTCCACGCCCACGGCTTTGATGAGCTGGTAGAGCCCCCGGTCATTCTTTCCCGGACCGCCTCCCGCCATCTCGTGGAGGCTCGACTCGAAGGTGAACTCTCCACGCCTGAAGCTGGTGGCGCACCCTCCGACCTTGTCGTGCTGTTCGAGGACGAGAACCTTCAAGCCTTTTGCCGCGAGATGGGCGCCCGAGGAGAGCCCTCCCAGACCGGCGCCGATGACGATCACATCGTACTGGGCGTCGGAGACCACAGGCTTGGTGGTCGCGCACCCTCCAAGCATCAGCAGGGCGCACAGGATCGCTGAATATACGCCGATCGTGAACATCCTCGGTTTCTCGAACATCGATTCCCTCCTTTCCCCGTTGCCCGGGCTTTGCCTTCTCGAACGAAAGAGCCGGCCGGCTGGCCGTGAAGCGACATGGAACCAATTATTGACATAAAGTATGCCATAACTGCAGTGCCTGTAAAGCAATAAGTAATGAAACCATGGACCTCGGGAGTTCCTGGACCTCGCCCTTGCCCGCAAGGTCCAAAGGATGCCTCCGGGAGAGGCTGCGGGCAGCCGGGCCAGCCGCAAGGACCGGTCCGTCCGTGCACTCGGGCACGCCCGGGCCGGTCGCAGGCAGGGCCCCCGGTTTCTTGATTTCATCTGGCCTGCCTCTATATCTAACCTTATGGCGAATGCTTGAGGGTCCATCACGCCCCCTGTGAAAAGGAGCCGCGATGGAAGTCTGGCCCGGCAAACCCTACCCGCTCGGCGCTACCTTCGACGGGTTCGGAACCAACTTTTCCCTGTTCTCCGAGGTTGCGGATCGGGTGGTGCTCTGCCTGTTCGACGCCTCAGGGGAGGAGACCCGCATCGACCTCCCCGAGATCACGGCCTACTGCTGGCACGCATACCTTCCGGGTGTAGGCCCGGGGCAGCTCTACGGGTTCCGGGTCCACGGGCCGTGGGACCCTGCCGCAGGCCTCCGCTGCAATCCCGCGAAGCTGCTCCTTGATCCCTATGCCAAGGCGATCCAGGGGCAGGTGCAGTGGAGCGAGGCCATGTTCCCCTACCGCCTCCCCGACGGCGGGGACGTGCTCGATGACACCGACAGCGCGCCCTTCACACCGCGGTCCGTGGTCATCAATCCTTACTTCGATTGGGTCGATGACCGGCCCTTGCGCCGCCCCCTGCACGAGACCGTCATCTACGAGATCCACGTCAAGGGGTTCACCCGGCTCAACCCGGACATTCCCGAAGAGATCCGGGGCACCTATACCGGGCTCACCCATCCTGCCGCCCTGGATCACCTCAAGTCGCTGGGCATCACGGCGGTGGAGCTCATGCCCGTGCACCAGTTCGTCCACGACGAACGCCTCGTGAGGAACGGCCTCAAGAACTACTGGGGATACAACTCCATCGGCTACTTTGCCCCCCACAACGAGTACTCGGGTACCGGGGAAGCCGGCCAGCAGGTGCAGGAGTTCAAGCAGATGGTCAAGGTGCTCCACGACGAGGGAATCGAGGTGATTCTCGACGTGGTCTACAACCACACGGCTGAAGGCAATCACCTGGGTCCCATGCTCTGCTTGAAAGGGATCGACAACGCGGCCTACTACCGCCTGGAGCAGGACGACCGGAGATACTACCGCGATTACACAGGCACCGGCAACAGTTTGAACATGGCCCACCCGCACGTGCTCCAGCTCATCATGGATTCGCTCCGCTACTGGGTGATCGACATGCACGTGGACGGGTTCCGCTTCGATCTCGCCTCGGCCCTGGCCCGGCAGCTGCACGAAGTCGACAGGCTCTCGGCTTTCTTCGACCTTATCCAGCAGGACCCCGTGGTCGGCCAGGTGAATCTCATAGCCGAGCCATGGGACGTAGGCGACGGCGGCTACCAGGTGGGCAATTTCCCGCCGCAGTGGTCGGAGTGGAACGGCAAGTACCGCGACTGCATCCGGGACTTCTGGAGAGGCCGTGAGCAGACCCTGGGCGAGTTTGCCTACCGCTTCACCGGGAGCTCGGACCTGTACGAGAACACCAGCCGCCGCCCCTTCGCGAGCATCAACTTCGTTACCGCCCACGACGGGTTCACCCTCCACGACCTGGTTTCCTACAACGAGAAGCACAACGAGGCCAACCTGGAGGAGAACCACGATGGCGAGAGTCACAACCGGTCCTGGAACTGCGGCGTCGAAGGACCCACCCTCGACAGGGAGATCATGGGCTTGCGGCTGAGACAAAAACGGAACTTCCTGGCCACCCTGCTGCTCTCGCAGGGGGTGCCCATGCTGCTCGGCGGCGACGAGATCGGCAGGACCCAGCAGGGCAACAACAACGCCTACTGCCAGGACAACCCGATCTCCTGGATCGACTGGGAGGCGGCCGATACCGGCCTCCTGGACTTCACCAGGCGCCTCATCGCGCTCAGGAGGGACCACCCGGTCTTCAGGCGCAGGAAATGGTTCCAGGGCCGGCCGATCCACGGCGAGCAGGGGCACGACATCGGCTGGTTCACCCCGGAGGGCGTCGAGATGGTAGATGAGAACTGGGAAAAATTCTCAGCCGGCGCCATCGGAATCTTCCTCAACGGCGGCGCCATACCCGGCGTGGACGACCGGGGCAATCCCATCACGGACGAGAGCTTCTTCCTGCTCATCAACGCCCAGCACGAGCCCGTGACCTTTCGCATACCGGACAGGGAGTGGGGCGCCTTCTGGGTGCAGGTATTCGACACAGCGGACGGCATATTCCAGGGAGAGTGGCCATCCTACGGTCCGGGCGAGGAGGTGGAGGTAAGCGGGCGGGCGCTCAAGCTGCTCAGGAGGACTTCCTGAGATGCAGCACCTTCCCCGCGCAACCTATCGCGTCCAGCTCAACCGTAAGTTCACCTTCGACGATGCGGCGGGCATACTCGATTATCTCGCCGATCTGGGGGTGAGCCACCTCTACGCATCGCCCTGCCTCCAGGCGGCGCAGGGCAGCACCCACGGCTATGACGTGGTCGACCACACACGCGCAAACAGCGAGTTGGGCGGTCAAGAGGGCTTTGAGCGGCTCGTTGCGGCCCTGAAAAAGGCTGGCATGGGCATGGTCCTGGATATCGTGCCCAACCACATGGCCATATCCGGGGGCCAGAACCGGTGGTGGTGGGATGTGCTGGAGAACGGCCAGTCGAGCCGCTACGCCCCCTACTTCGATGTCGACTGGGACCCCGCGGAGTGCAGGTTCGGCACCCGGATCCTGCTGCCCATCCTGGGAGACCATTTCGGCCGGGTGCTCGAGCAGGGCGAGATCCGCATGGAAAGGACGGGGGGCAGGTTCTCCATCCGCTACCACGACCAGGTGTTCCCGGCCTCGCCCCATTCCCTGGCCTCGCTGCTGGCCAGAACTGGGGAGGCTGTCGACTCCCCCGAGCTGTGCTTTCTCGCCGACTGCCTGAGCTCGCTTCCGCAGCCTTCGGCCGGGGACCGTGAAGGCATTCACCGCAGGCACCGGGACAAGGAGGCGATCCACGCCCTCATGGAAAGGATCCTTGCCGAGCACCCCGAGCTGGCAAGGCTGCTGGACTCGCTCATTGCAGAGATCAACGAGGACCCGGACGCCCTCGAGTCGATCCTCGATTCCCAGAACTACCGGCTGGCCTACTGGCGCACGGCCGGCCAGGACCTGGGCTACCGCCGCTTCTTCGACATCGATACCCTGGTCGGGCTGCATGTGGAGGATGGGGAGGTGTTCGAGGACACGCACCGGCTCGTGCTCGAGTGGCTCCACGACGGGATAATCGAGGGCATGCGCGTGGACCACCCCGACGGGCTCAGGGACCCCTCGGCCTACCTTGCCAGGCTGCGCAGGGCGGGCCCGGAGTCCTGGATCCTGGTGGAGAAGATCCTCCAGCCCGGGGAGCCCCTGAGGCCTGAGTGGCCGGTTGACGGCACCACGGGGTATGACTTCGTCCATCTCGTCACCCATCTCCTGGCCGATGCGGACGGATCCGAACCGCTTACCCGCCTCTACCGTGAGTTCACCAGCGAGGCCAGGGAGTATGCAGAGGTGCTCCTCGAGAAAAAGCACCTGGTCATCGACTCGCTCTTCGGAAGCGACCTCAACCGGCTGGCCACGCTCATGCTGTCCATCTGCGAGCGCCACCGGCGCTACCGCGACTACACCCGCCGGGATATCCTCAAGGCCCTGCGGGCCCTCATCGCAGCCATGCCGGTGTACCGGACTTATGTCAACGCGGCAACCGGCTGGATCGCGGAAATCGACAGGCGCCTCATCGCCCGGGCCATCGAGAGCGTATCCCTGGACCCGGAGGTGGACCCGGAGCTGCTGGGCTTCATCGGGGGTGTCCTGACGCTGAAAGTCACGGGCGGCCCTGAGTCGGAGTTCGTCATGCGCTTCCAGCAGCTCACGCCCCCGGTCATGGCCAAGGGCGCCGAGGACACCGCGTTCTATGTCTACAACCGCTTCATCGCCTTCAACGAGGTGGGCGGGCATCCGGGCTCGTTCGGGATCGACATCGAGACCTTCCACCGTGCCATGCTCGAGAGGAGCCGCTCGCATCCCTTCACCATGCTCGCCACCTCCACCCACGATACCAAACGCAGCGAGGATGTCAGGGCGAGGCTCGCTGTCCTCTCCGAAATACCCGAGCAGTGGCGCGAGGCGGTGCTCAGGTTCTCGGAGCTGGCCGAGCGTCACCGCACCGGGGACCTGCCGGACAGGAACACGGAGTACTTCCTGTACCAGACCATCGCAGGCGCCTGGCCCATCGGCCCTGATCGCCTCCTGCCCTATCTCCAGAAGGCGGCGCGCGAGGCCAGGACGTACACCTCCTGGATCGAGCCCGACCCGGAGTACGAGGAGGCGCTCCGGTCGTTCGCAGCCTCCCTGCTCCTCGACCGGGAGTTCACCCGCGAGATGGATTCCTTCGCAGGGATCATCTCGGGGCCAGGGTTCATCAACTCGCTGACGCAGACCGTGCTCAAGCTCACCGCCTGCGGCATCCCCGATATCTACCAGGGCTCTGAGCTCTGGGACTTGAGCCTGGTCGACCCGGACAACCGCAGGCCGGTAGATTATGCGCTCCGCCGCGGGATGCTCGCGCAGGCCAGGGCCATGCGCCCGGGCGAGATCGCGGGCAGCCTGGACTCGGGCCTGCCCAAGCTCTGGGTGGTGCACCAGGGGCTCATGCTCCGCAGGGACATGCCCGAGGCCTTTGGCGAGAAGGCCTCCTACGAACCCCTGGAGGTGACCGGCCCGAAATCGGACCACGCCCTGGGGT
>JBASVF010000232.1:0-1748 GCA_049275795.1 Desulfomonilia bacterium | reverse complement strand
GTCCAGGGTCCGCTCGGTGTTCACCTCCGAGGAGGCCAGGATCCGCGGGACCAGGATCTTGCCGCCGTTGACCATTGCGCTCATGACCTTGGCCACCTGCAGGGGGGTCACCAGGGTATATCCCTGGCCGATGGCGGAAATGACGCTCTCCCCCTTGTGCCAGGGCTCGCCGAAGCGCCTGAGCTTCCATTCCTTGGTGGGGACGAGCCCGGAAAGCTCGTCCCTGAACTCTATCCCGGTAGGCCTGCCCAGGCCCAGGTCCGCACAGAACGAAGAGAGCCTGTCGATGCCGATCTTTTCCCCCAGGACATAAAAGTAGACGTCGCACGACTCGGTGAGGGCGGACACGAGATCGACCTTGCCGTGGCCCGCCCTGCGCCAGCACCTGAAGGTGGAGTCTCCCAGGGTGTAGGAACCCGGGCAGTATACGATATCCTGGGGTGTAGCGTACCCCCCGCCCAGGGCCAGAGCGGACACGATCACCTTGAACACTGACCCCGGGGAGTAAAGCCCGCGGATGGCCCGGTTCTCAAGCGGGTGCATGGGGTCTTGGGTAATGGCCTTCCAGGCCTCGGGCGTCATGGGGCTCAGGAAGATGTTGGGATCAAAGCTGGGCGAAGAGACCATGGCAAGGACATCGCCCGTGTACGGGTCCATGGCCACCACCGCCCCTGCCCGTCCCTCCAGCGCCCGGCAGGCGGCGAGCTGGATCCTCCGGTCGATGGTGGTAACCACGTCCTGGCCCGGGACCGGAGGGCGTTCGTCGAGCACCTTGACCTTTCTCCCCAGTGCATCGACCTCGAAGATCCGCACCCCCTTGGTCCCTCTCCGGGTCTGCTCGCAGATGCTCTCGATCCCCGCCTTGCCGATGAGGTCGCCGGGCGCGTATATCGACCCGCGGCCGAGCGACTCCAGCTGCTTGCGGGATATCTCTCCGAGAAAGCCCAGGATATGGGCGCCCAGCTCCTTGAGCACGTAGTCTCTCTCGCTCGTTGCGTCGATGGAGATCCCGGGCATGGTGTAGAGCTGTGTTTCGATTGCCGCCATCTGGTGGAAGCTGATGTCACGGGCCAGGGCGACGGGGTTGTAGGGTCTCTTCTTGGCCTCCCGGATCTTCCCGGCGAGCTCTTCCTCATCGCTCTCAAGTATCCGGGCAAGCCTGTGTGCGATGGCGTCTACGTCCGGAATGTCCTCAGGCATGACCATGAGATTGTACGCAGGCCGATTGTCCGCGAGGACCTCCAGGTTCCGGTCGAGGATCTTGCCCCTCTGGGCGGGGATGCTTACGATCCGGACCCGGTTGTTGCGGGCCAGGCCCTCGTAGTAGGAGCCCTTGAACACCTGCATGCTCATGAGTCTCAGTAGCAGGAGCGTGAAGAGGAGAAACACGAAGGCGATAAAGACCTTGGCCTTCCACTTCAGCTCGTCGTCGATATGCGGCCCCGGTATGTTGTTGTCACTCATATTCCAGTTCATACGCCCTCTGCAGACGGCCGACGACCCACACCATGGCCGGGGTTACCGCCCCGGTCAGCAAGGCCCCTGCCGCCAGGGGCAGGGCCAGTTCCTCCAGGCTCGAGACCTCGGTGAGGACTATCGTTGCAGCAAGGATGAGGCAGTAGAAGAGGATCCCAAGCAGCGCCTGGGTGAAGGCGTTTTCCAGGTAGATGAGGTTCCTGAGCACATCCACCGCCAGGTATGCGACGATGTAGACCAGCGGGATGAACCCCGGCCGCGCCCCGGAAAAA
>JBASVF010000231.1:0-2994 GCA_049275795.1 Desulfomonilia bacterium | reverse complement strand
GTCTCGAGCAAGCCCGACATCGACACCGTGCCCGAGCTCAAGGACGCGATCAGCCAGGCCGAGAGCGAGCTCGGCGAAGACGGGCGCGTGCTGGTCCGCTACTCCGGCACCCAGAACATGTGCCGGGTCATGGTCGAGGGACCCACGCACGAGATCACGGAGAAGTACTGCACCCAGCTGGCCGAGCTGGTGGAGAGAGTGCTCGGCGCGAGCGAGGCCGCGGCCTCCTGAAAAGTCGACTGACGGGCATCGGGCACCAGGAAGGAGACCGACGATGGGGATTACGGTCCACATAACCGAGGATTTCGAGGCTATGAGCGCCCTGGCGGCCGAGATCGCCGTCAGGAGGATCCGCATGGTTCTCGAGAAAAAGCCGGAGGCGGTCCTGGGACTTGCCACCGGCAACACGCCGACCGGGCTCTACAAGCGCCTGGCCAGGGCCGCCAACGAGGGGGAGTTCGATCCGGGCAGGTGCCGCAGCTTCAACCTGGACGAGTACGTAGGCCTGCCGGGCGGCAACGCGCAGCAGCGGACCATGCACCCGGAGAGCTATGCCTTCTTCATGATCCAGGAGCTCTTCTCGTTGCTCAAGCGCAAGTTCGCCTCGTCCGAGGTGCCATACGGCGCGCTCGTCGATCAGAAGAGGCTCGTCTCCGAGCTCAAGTCCCATCCCGGCGACTGGCACGAGCTGGGCACGGACAGGGGCAGGTCGATCGTGATCAACCGGGCGCCGGCCTCCGAGTACCTGGGGTGGATCAAGAAGGAGATCCTGGGCGGCTATGCGGCGCGGATCATGAAGGCGGGAGGCATCGATCTGCAGATCATCGGCGTCGGAGGGAAAGGTCACGTCGCCTTCCACGAGTCCGGCATCCCCTTCAAGGGCAGCTCCATGATGCTGGTGAAACTCGACGAGAACACGGTGAACAACGCGGTGGCCGACGGCCACTTTACCTCGGTGAAGGACTCGCCCCGATACGCGATCTCCATGGGGGCGGAGCTGGTCTACCGGGCAAGGACGGTGCTGCTGCTGGCCAATGGAGAGCGTAAGGTCGAGCCCGTGGCGCGCTCCCTGCTCGAGGCCCCCTCTCCCGAGGTCCCCATCTCCTACGGCCAGGTCTACGCGGCCCGGGGCGGCGAGCTGATCTACGTGCTCGACAGAATTGCCGGCAGAGAGCTGCTCGTCCACGAGAAGACCTTACGGGCACGGGGCATAACCCTGAAGGTGGAGGAGCCGCCCGCAGCGGCCGGGACCGCGCGGGCCGTGTGAGAAGCCGGGGTAGGCTCACCCGGCATGGGTTATGAACAGCGCCCCTGATCCGCCGGGCGGCGTTTCCCCCATCGGGAAGACGCGGCGTGCAGGATGCGGGGCAAAGAGCGAATCACGCACGAAAGGCGCACAGTACAGGAATATTCATGCCAAAACGGACCGACCTCGAGAAGATCCTCATCATCGGCAGCGGACCCATTGTCATCTCCCAGGCATGCGAGTTCGACTACTCCGGCGTGCAGGCCTGCAAGGCTCTCAAGGAGGAGGGCTACCGGGTCGTGCTCATCAACTCGAACCCTGCCACCATCATGACCGATCCCGAACTCGCGGACGCCACCTACCTCGAGCCCATAACCCCCGAGGTCGTGGCGCGCATCATCGAGAGGGAGCGGCCCGACGCGATCCTGCCCACCCTGGGTGGGCAGACCGGGCTCAATGTCTCGGTGAAGATCCACGAGGCCGGGGTGCTCGATCGCTTCAGCGTGGAGATGATCGGGGCGAGCCCCGAGGTCATCCGCAAGGCCGAGGACCGGGAGCTCTTCCGGCATGCCATGGAGAGGATCGGCCTGCGCGTGCCCGCGAGCGGGTTCGCCCGGAACATGGACGATGCGTTCACCATCGCCCGGGATATTGGCTACCCGGTCATTGTGAGGCCCTCGTTCACGCTGGGCGGCATCGGCGGCGGCATCACATACAACCCCGAGGACCTGGAGAACATCGTCCGGGCGGGGCTTGATGCGAGCATGATCGGCGAGGTCATGATCGAGGAGTCGGTGATCGGCTGGAAGGAGTACGAGCTCGAGGTCATGCGAGACCGCGCGGACAACGTGGTGGTCGTGTGCTCGATCGAGAACCTCGACCCCATGGGCGTTCACACGGGCGATTCCATCACCGTGGCCCCGGCCCAGACCCTGACCGACGTGGAGTACCAGAACCTGCGCAACGCCGCCCTGGCGGTCATGCGCGAGATCGGCGTGGAGACGGGCGGCTCCAATGTCCAGTTCGCCGTGAACCCGGAAAACGGCGAGCTCGTGGTCATCGAGATGAACCCGAGGGTGTCCCGCTCCTCGGCCCTCGCCTCCAAGGCCACGGGCTTTCCCATCGCCCGCATCGCTGCCAAGCTCGCGGTGGGTTATACCCTGGACGAGCTGCCCAATGACATCACCCGCGAGACCCGCGCCTCGTTCGAGCCGGCCATCGACTACTGCGTGGTGAAGATCCCCCGCTGGACCTTCGAGAAGTTCCCGGAAACCCCGGATCTGCTGGGCACCTCCATGAAGTCCGTGGGCGAGACCATGGCCATCGGCCGGACCTTCCGCGAGGCTCTGGGCAAGGCGCTTCGCTCCCTGGAGACCGGAAGCTACGGCCTGAACAGCCCCGTGGAGGCCGGAGAGAACCTGGACGTGAAGGAGATCCTGCCCAAGCTCACCTATCCCAACTCGGCCAGGCTCTTCTGGATCGCTGAGGCCTTCCGCCGGGGCATGGACATCCACGAGGTGCGCTCCATGACCGGGATCGATCCCTGGTTCCTCCACCAGATCCGCGAGCTCGTGGACTTCGAGAGGACGCTCCGCGACGAGGGGCCGGGCAGGGAGCTGCTCGAAGAGGCCAAGCGCATGGGCTTCTCCGACAGGTTCCTGGCCGAGGCATGGGGAATGCGGGAGGACGGGGTGAGGAGGCTGCGCGAGAGCGAGGGCGTGCTGCCGGTCTACAAGCTCGTGGATACC
>JBASVF010000230.1:0-11658 GCA_049275795.1 Desulfomonilia bacterium | reverse complement strand
TTTTGCCTGCGCTGCTCTCGCCCGGAATCGAACGGGGTGATGGTGGTCTTCCAGACCTCGGTGATGTCGTATGGATACTGAGGAATAGGGGTTTCCGGATAGAGCGCCATGTTTACCTCAGCAGGCTCTTGATTTCAGAGCGGGTCTTATTGTCCCTCAACGATTGGAGAACCTGGGAATTGATCGCGCCCGGGTTCCTCCTGCACATATCCTCAAAGCTCTTTGCGTCGACCGCGTAGATGAATACATTGGTGTCGCCCGCCCCACCGCCGACCGCATCCTTGGGTATCACCGCCTCACCTTTCTGAAGAATGGCCGGGAACTCGTCAGGCATAAGGCCGGAGTGAAGCCGCGGAGCATGGCTGAACAGGCCGCCTGGGAGTGTGCGGGTAAAGGATGAATCCTGTCCGGCGATGCCTCCCCCGTGCATCCCGAAGGCTGTTGTCCCGCCGGCACCGATATGTGGCCCCGTGGTGCCGCCGCCGAACAAGTTCCCGATAGCACCGCTGATGCCTCCGAACAGGGGCCTGGTGATGTTCTGATAGGCAGCCATCCGCAGGAGGTCGCGTATCATTGCGTCGATCATGTCGCGGAAGGATGTTTCCCCGCGCATGGCGAAATCCGCTATCGCGGCTGCGGAATCCTTGCCCCATCCGTCGATGACCATCTTCAACTCTTCAAACCTTGCCGCGGCCTCCTCCGTGGAGTCCCCTATTTTCTCCATCGCGGCCTTATTCCCCTCAGCCAAAGCCTCCAATCTGTCCAGTTCTTCCGCGTACTGCAAAAGAAGTTTCTGGTGTTCCGGCAAGAGATCCGCATAGCGCCCCTTCTCGATTTCCCACCGCACCTTGGCGGCCTCTGATACCTCGCCGTACAACTCCACCTCTCGGCGGGCTCGTAATATTGCCTCTTCACCGAGCCTCTTTTGCTCTGCCGCAAATTTCGCTCTGGCCTCTTTCTCTCGCTCTGCCGCTTCTGCGGCTGCGGCATCGGCTTCGCTCTTTTCCTTCGCCCTTCTCTTCTCCGCTGCGGCTTCTGCTGCTGCTGCCTCTGCTCTCTTTTTAAGGGTGGAGAGGTTTTCAAGCTCAAGGACAAGCTGCTCCCGCAGGAGCGCCATCTCCTCAACTTTTTCCTGCCTGCCTGGGATTACCTTTGCCAGCTTGGAATGGATGGCTATTTTCTTACCTAAAAGATCAATCTCGTTCTGAATGATGGTCGATGGATCGCTCTGCTCTTCCTTCCATTTGCGGTTTGTCTCGATGAGTTCATTGATGCTCCGGACGATGGAAGCAAGGCCGCTAGAAACATCGGACACCGGACCCTTTAACAGCTTGCCGAGCTCTATGCCCAGGTTTGCCGCAGATGCCCCCAGGCTGTCCATGCGCTCCTTGTCCGTGAGAACTTCAAGGTTATGTCTTGATAAGGCCTCTTTCCCTGCATCGAGGGTGGCGTTTAAAATCGCCATTTTCTTTTCTTTGTCGGTGAGCTCCTGAACGGTTTTGCCGAGGCTGGCCGCCATCTGCTCATTTGCGGTCCCAACCTTCATCACAAGGCCAAGGTTATCCAGAATGAGCGGAGACCCGCGTCCGATACCCGTAGCGATGTCGTCGAATGCCTGCGTGGTCGTGATGCCCATATCCCTGGCTTTTGCCCTAGCAATGAGCATCAAATCCCCGAGTTTTTCAATGGGGATGCCCAAGGATATTGCCTTGTTCATCGACTCGATAAGGGCATTATCATCTATCAGACCACCGGACAGCTTACGGACCCGCTCGAAGACCATTTCAGCATCAGCACCCATACCCTCGGCCATGCTGTTGAACGCCTGCCTGCTCTGCTCATACTTGGCTGCCTGCTCCGCGTAGTCCCAGGCCTTATTAACAGCCAAATATGCCGATCCGATGGATGCAATGGTCTTGATTGTCGAAGTGAAAGAAGCGCCGACCTTATTCATGGCGGTTTCCATCTGTCGCCCATTCTTCTGCACGGCTGCGCGAGCCTTGCCCATGTCACGCTCAAACTGAGCATAGCCGGCGCTCATCTCTGCTCTGAGGGCTCCAATTGGTGCAGCCATCTACTTCTTTCTCCTTGCCATTCCCGCCAGGTGAGATTTCAGGCTCTCCTCCATCTCGCTTTGGCTGCGGTGTACCTGCTTTTTCGTGGTCAGTTCCGCCAGCTTGGGCAGTCTCTTGGCCCGTGACAGGTTCGCCGTGAGCCATGCCGCCGTGGTGCGGCTATCATGCAGTGCGGGGGCGGACTTGCGCGTCAGGTATGGCGTGAGACGCCAGAAATCCAAGGGTGAAATACCAGCGCCTACCGCCTGCACAAACGCCTCCACCACCCACCCGTGGGCCGGTTTTTTTTTACTTCCTGTTCTTCCGGAATCGCCTCCGCTCCGAAGTAAGCCCAACGGAGAGCAAGCTGAACATCCCTTGCCAGCGGCACCAGGGGCGGGGACAGTTCCATTATCCGCTCCGCCGTATACTCGGGGTGTTTCTCCCTGAGCCCCGCCGCCGCAACATCAGCCACGGTCTCCGGCTTGAAGAGGTCCGGCACATCGCCGTACCTCGCTTCAATCTCGGCTATGGCCTTCCAGGTGTAGCGCAGGGTCAGCCTCTCGCCGTTAATCGTGATTACCTTCTCGCCGGTTATGGGGTTCATGCGTACTCCACGGGCCCGCTGATCTCGATAGTGATGGAACCGCTCACCTTGTTATCCACGCCGCCGGAAGAGCTCATGCCCATCACGTAGCCGTTGAAGGTGGCCGTGGAACCGTCGGTATAGGTGAGCCTGAATGATTTCTCGGTCCTGGCGGCCCTTGCCTCTCTCGCCGCCTGCTGTCCGGTATCAGAGGGCTCCCAATTGATCGACAGGGTAAGCTGCCCCTCGTCCATCAGGCCGATTTTCTTCTCTTTCGCCTCGCTCCGGAGATGGGTGGTCTCGTACATCGTGGCGGACCCGCCCGGGCCGTCCCAATCCGTTACCTCACCGATCTCCAGCCATGCAAGCGGGGTGGCTACTGCCGCGGTACCCATGCCGGTGAACCCGGTAGAGTCACAATCCACGGCGAAGGTGTTGGCGGTAGTGTATTTTACTACCCACACTTTATTGAGTTCGGCTGCATGGCTCCCGGTCACCCCCGAAATAGTGACCACATCACCGTCACTGAGCCCGTGGGATTCCTTCGTGAAAATAGTCGGATTTCCCGCCGCAGGGGTGCACCCCGTTACCACGCCCCCGCTGGTCCCGCTTATTTCCAGCTTTGTTCCCTGACTTTCAATAGACATTGCTTTGTCCTCCTGGCTTTATTCGTTGTGCCATATGCTGAAATCCAAGACGATGCGATGACACGCCTCCGCTTCCTCGTATCCATCAAATTCGTTTTGCATCAGCGCCGATATCGTCACTCCGCCATGCGTATATTTCTTGCCGTCCAGGGCGTTCCTGATCGCCGCCGCAAGCCCTTTGGCCGCATCGTATGTCTCGGCCCATGCCTCGATCTGATACCGGGGATGAGCGTTTCCGGTCGGCCCGCCGATGGATTGAATGCGGGTCCCGCTCACCTGCTGGTACACAATGAGCGGATAGGTCGGGTTCTGCGGGATGTAATTCGGGTATATCCTCGTCGTGATTGCGGATACCCCGCTGTCCGCTTTGAGTGCCGCCACCAGTGCCTTCATCTCAATCCCCTGATCTGCGCCTTTGTGAGCTTGCCCGCCTCCGCCCTCTTCGCCAGCCGTGCCGCCGCTTTCTCCAGCTCTACTTTCATCTCTTTGGCGAAGATGGGGATGATGCGGTCCTTTGCCGCGTCCCAGGCGTTTCTGAGAAATGGGATAGCCGGAGCCCTACCCATCGATTTTACCGTGATTACCTGCCCCGGCCTGATCTCTGCGGTGAACGGCTCTTTCGGTGTGCGCTCCTTGGTCCCGAACTCGATCAGATGAGCATGGGGAGCCGTGGAGCCTACATAGACCGTGACCTTTGTCCTGTCGGGGGCGAACTTCCTTTTTTGTGATGCCTTGAGGCTCGTCGATACCTCGATGGTGTCCCGGAGGTGCCTGCTTTTTGAAAAGCCCTTGGTCACCCTCGGATCATAGGGAGCGTTCTGTCTCGCAAGGTCGCGCACCGGAATGAGCGCCTTCTTGCAGGCATTCCTGACAACCGTCTTCTTCATGGCGATGGTCGGCAACTGCTCAAGATTCTTCATGAGCTGTTCCATGCCTATGAGTTGGAAGGAGAATGCCTGTCCTGCCATCATTCACCTCTCGCGGAAGCCAGAAGGTCAAGCCCCTCGTTCCGCCCGATTGGAGACACGCCGTGGATGTCGTACACCCTGTTTCCGTCAGATGTGTCTATGAGCCTGTTGAGCGGGGAGATGTTGCGCCGAAACCGGATGCGGTACTTGCATTCAACAGATGCTCCGGTCTGCCGTGCCGCGAAGCTCTCAGACTCGCGCAGGGGCAAGCGCCTCGCCCAGACGGTGGCTAGATCGTGCCATGTCTCGATCATCTCGCCATGATCATCAGGGGTCGATGTTTTACCCTGGATGATAATTCTCCTGTCCAGCCCGCCTATCCTCATCCCCACAACCTCACAGGGTAGAGCAGCCTTTCAGCCGCTTTGTTTTCCGTCACCGCCGCGCCGATGGTCCGCTCTCCCCTGTTTTCGTACAGACCCGCGCAGATCAGCTTGATTGCGCTCTTGATTCGCTTTGGCACGTCTGCCGCCTCTTCCCACCCGCAGACGAACCGTATCCTGATCGGGTTGGACGGGTAGAGGGTCGCGGACGGCCAGGACACGCCATAGGGCAGCACAATGCGTCCCTTCTGGTCGCCGTTGGTTTCAACGAGATAGTCAGTGTTCTCGGTCAGAGTCGTTTCCGTGCCGCCAGAATCTTTGTAGGAAATCGCTGACACGCTCTGGAGATTTCCGAACGGCAGGATAATATGATCGCCATCGGGCCACTCGGACAGGTATGCATCCCATGTCTGCGTCAGGATCGCCCTGCCGGTGATATCTTCGACATGCTCCCGGGCCGTGGTCAGGATGTCGCTCAGAAGGTCATCCTCGGCCAGCGTCGCGTCTTCCGTCAGGATGTCCACCCCGAACTCACAGGCCGCAAGAAGCACCTGGCCGACTGCACGGATGTACTGCTTTGTTCCGGTATAGGCTTTCTCGTATGTGGCGTTATCGTTGGCTTCCGTGACCTGCGTGAACGCCCCGCCTGTCCAGTCGGTCCAGGTAAGATTGTCGTTCGATTCCTGTATCTTGATGTCCACGGTCCCGGTTGCGCCGTTGGTCCCGGCATTGAATACGACCACAGCCGATTTGCCAAGCACATCCACTGATGCACCAAGGAGCGCATAGCCCTCGGTTATCGCGTGTCTCCCGGGGGCTATGCTCTGGGTGCTGGTGATGCTGTCGGCAAAGGAGCCGCTGTCGAGCCGCAGGTGCAGCTTGAGTTCACTGAGCGTGATCGGCTCGATAGTGGGGGCTGTGGTCTGGATGAGGTTCATTCTTACCTCGAAATCACCACTGCAACATGGACTCTCGGGGAACCGCCCGAGCCGCCGCCAGCCACTGCTAGCTTGATCGCCTGCCCTGCCGTCACGACATTTGCCGCCGAGGGGGTTGCAACATCGACGTCGCCCGCAGCGGAATTGGCCGTTGCTATCGTGACAACACCACCCGTGACAGGGGTAGCCCCGATGCTGGCCGTGATGGTGATGTCCGCTGTTCCAACTGGCCCGTCAATGACGGAATAGATTTTCGAGATTGCTCCCGCATGGGGGCTTACGAGGAAGTAGTCAGCGTCAGCGGAGCCGTCAGCGATATCGAGACTCAGGATGGTTTCGTTGATCTCTGCGGCTGATGCGGATACTTGTACGCCCCCGATCTTGAGAGCACCACCCGATTCGATGTCGATGGAGCCGCCGCTGGCGACAACCAATTCATCGCCGCCTGCCTTCTTGTATACTTTCGGTTGATAACTCATTGCGTCCTCCGTGGTTCATCCGTTGGTTGCAGCCTCCCGGGGCCGGATATACCCCGGGAGACCTACCCATTTAAGGGACGGTTACGAAATTGCCGGAACGTCCAGGCCGTGACCCTTGACCAACACAACGGAGATCGGGCAACCGGAAGTTGCGCCCTCCTCGGCAGCCGTGATCTTGAGGAACCGCTTGCCGCCGACATAGCCGCACTTGTAAACGGCGTTGTCCTTTTCGGGATCGTCGATGGTGAAGATGATTCCGGTTGACGACGGGGTAACACCGAGAACGTCAGCGGCAGCCACAGCCGCATAATCCCCGGCAGAGCCGGTGCCGTCATCGTCCGCATGCTCCAGCTTCAGAGTGTGGTAGAGAGTTTTGGAGAGGGTGCCCGCTTCGGTGCCTACCGAGTAGACGATCAGGGCCGAATTGAAGCCCGCCAGGTCGATACCCCCAACCGCAGCAGGAGCGTTGCCGTTGGTCACGTTCACCGGGTCGATGATCGAGACCACTTCCAGGTTATTGTAAAGATCCTTCATCTGTGCCTCCTTATGCAGACACTTTCAGTGCCTTGATTGCTTCGTACATCACGATCCCGCCGCCGACCCGCTTGGTGGTGTAGAACAGCACATAGGGCTTTGAAGTGTAGGGATCGCGGAGAACCCTGACGCCCTGCCTGTCGATGATGAGGTATGCCCGCTTGAAGTTGGCGAAGAAGATGGGATACTTGCCGGCGCCGATGTCGTCCACATTGTCATCGATCTCAACGGGCTTGCCCAGGAGGGTATCGGGAGCGCCGTCCTTGAGACCGGGAACCCAGACGTAATTCCCGTCGCCATCCTTCATCTTGCGGATGGTGGCAAGAGTGGCATCGTTCATGAGCCATGCCGCGCCGTTGCGATAGACCGGCTTGAGGGCGTGCTGAAGATCGATCAGCTTGTCCAGGTCATTGACGAGGGACGCATTGCCGCTGGTGATGTAGCCGACCTTGCCCCAGACATAAGAAGAATTGGCTGCCATCGCGTAAGCCGCGATACCCTTGGGCTGCTCCACGCCGTTGCCGTGGATGAATGCTTCGCTCTCCTGCTCGGAAAACTCGATGGAGACCTCATCAGCCAGCCATCCGGCGATATCCACCCTGGAATCATCAAGAAGCGTCTGGGTGGCTGCGGGCATCGCGTAGATCTCCTTGGTGTTGATAGCGATCTCTGCGAGGGTGGGGGTATTGGTCTCGGCCCTTGCGCCCTTCTCGCCGACCCACCCGGAAGAAGCGCCGCCCTGGTTGACGAGCTTCTTGAAAGTGTCGGTCCCGATGGTCCGCACGGTTGCCAGTCTCCGCATTGCGGAAACAGACAGTGCCACGCGGTCAATGGCCTGCTCGTAATCCTCCGGCACAAGAAAACCGCCGTCCGGGTCGGAGAGAGTAGAGAGACCGGCCTGAATCTCCAGATCGCGGAGCCCGCCCTCTGCGCCTTTGCGGAAGAACTTGGCGAATGCGTCCTTGTGCTGCGCCTTCACCCTGTCCAACTCGTTCTTGCCGCCACCGGGGAACTGGCCCTGCGCGACTGCGGTTTCGAGGGTGTCAAGCTGCTTCTTCAGTGCCGATATCTGCGCGATGTCCGCATTGATCTTGTCCACCTTCTCGGTCAGGAGAGGGTCAGCCGCGCCCTTTTTCTCAATCTCCTTCAGGCGGGCATCGTTCTCGGCCTTGAATGCGTCAAAGGCTTTCCCGAGGGCCTGGATTGTTTCCTTAAGCTCTAAGCTCATTACTTTCCTCCATTGTGAATTTTTTGGATCAGGCTTTCGACCTCAGCCTTCAACTCGGCATCACGCAGAGGTTTGAAGCGTTCGGCCACTATTGCTTTTGCAAAGGATCGAGAAGCGCCAGCATCACGCAGGGCTCGTTCGATTTCTCTTTCAGTCAAATTCCGCCCCTCTATGCTGCAAATGCCGTCAGGGGCGTTGGTGTACATGGTCAGATCGAATTGGGCTTTTGCTGCCTTGCCGGTCTCAAGAATGGTGTCGATGAAGCCTTTTTCCTTGGCTTCCTTGGCGGTGTACCAGGTCTCGGCCTTCATAATTTCTCTCATCTCGCGCTTGCCAATCTTGGAGCGGCCAGCGTAAACGTCGAGCATGTTGCCGCTGATCTTTTCCAGGAGGTCGGCCATCTCGCGGAGTTCGTACTGATTGCCGGCCGTGTAGATCCACGGGTCGTGAATCATCATCATGGTGTTGGAGTATGCCTGGATTTCCTTGCCGGCCATCGCCAGCACGGAGCCCATTGACGCGGCCAGGGCTTCGATGCGGATGGTGACCTTGCCCTTGTGGTTTGCAAGTGAGTTGAAAATCGCCATGCCGTCGAAGACATCGCCGCCGGGGGTGTTGAGGCGCACGAGGATGTCCTTGTCTCCGAGACTGTTGACATAGCGCACGAGATCCCCTGCATCGTTGTAGGGCCAGCCGATTACGTCATAAACCAGTATCTCGGCCTGGTCGTTTGCACTTGCCTCGATCTTGTACCATTCAGGTCGGTCAAGGGGCTTTCCCCAGAACCGAGATACTGCTTCTGCATTTTTCTGATTGCGATAGCTGAGATTCATTCGTCTTCTCCCTGAGCGGGCTCTTTTTTTGCCGGTTCCTTAACCGTGCTGGTCCTTGTGCGGTACTCGTCGCCGCCGTCATATGGATTCATGTCCATTAGTTCCCTAGCCTCGTTCGGGCTAAGGATTTCCGTGTTCACGCCTATCTGGAATCCAGACATCTGGTCCCTGAACGATCCGCGAAGAAGCCCGCGCATCTCGAATTTGGCATAGTAGGTCTTCCGCTCTTCCTCGGTGAGCAGGTCGCGCCTGATCGCGCTCTCGTAGGAAGCAACATCGATGGAGAACATCTGGTAAAAGAGCATGAACTGCTCCGAACTTGCGTAGGTGGGCGATTTGTCGCCGCCGTTGACGAGCATGAGGGGAACACGGAACATTCCGCATATCTGAGCCTCGTTGAGCTTCATTTGCTCAAGGAACTGAGCGTCCACGAGCTTGATCTGAGGAAATTCAATGGTCATGCCCTCGTCGATGAGCATGAATTCGTGGTCAGACCCCAAGCCCTCGTATTTCGTCTTGAGGTCTTCGCGGAGCTTGGCGTGCTGCGGGGAGTTGAGGGACAGGGGGTGTTTGATTACTGCGCTTGGATGCATGCCTTTTGAGAACCACTTAGCAAGGTGCTTCTCACTTGCGATGCCCTTGCCAATTGCCTCCCGCGCGTACTCGATGGGATTCATGCCGGTGAAGCCGTCCAGGGTGAGGCCGCGCAGATGGAACACTTGGGAATTGTTCAGGTGGCGTATGTCGCCGTTGGGGAATTGCAGCTCGTAGTCCAGGCTGTAGTCCTCATTCTGCTTGATTGATCGGAGCATGCTTGCCGGGATGGGGATGAGCGCCCTGATTGGCCCGTCGCCTATCCGCGCCTTGTACGCACAGAAGTTGCCGCGCAGGGAGACATACGCCTCTGCCATTCCCCAGAAATCCGGCGCGGTCATCCATGAATTTGGCTGATGGAGAAGCAAGTCATAGAGATAGAAATCACTGGCCTTCTCCCGCATCCGTCCGACTGTCCGCATGACGTGACAAGGTAATCTCTGGAGGGTGGATGCTCGCATGCGGACGCAGTTCTGAACCGTGATGAGCCGCATGGCCGTATCGCTGTTCACGCTCACACCGGAATCGGTGATGCCGCCGCCCATAACGGAAAAGATCATCTTTTCGAGTTCGCGCGGGTGCATGCCCTTTGGTCTGGGAAGGCGGGAGACGAGGCCCATTATTTGCCCCTCATGAAGTAGCCGATAGCCATCAGAAATACGCCGCCCGTGCAGTATGAGAGCCGTGGATCGTATCCGTACAGGCCGTAACAGAGCAGGCTGAGCCCTCCGATCATCAGGAAATCCCTGATATCAAGGGCATCCGCGAGAACCTTGAGGCGGGGAGTGAGGAAGGAGGCTATCGCTGAAAGAATACGGTAAAACGATGCTCTGGTGGAGGGCAGGATGTCGCTAAGTCGCATCAATACCGGCCTACCTTGCATTAGCGGCTGGCAAGAGCCGATGTCCACCACCACAGCCGAACTTCTGGAACCTGCCAACACTCCGGTATGTTTCTATTTTGCAAACATCTGGAGCGAGCGGCACCTCGATGATTTTTAGCTGAAGAGTTTCTGGATCTCGAACGACTTTTTGATTGGTATATTTTATATCATTCATCCCACCACGGGGATACTATGGTGGAAAAATTCCCTCAAAATGCCGCAAGGATATACTACAAGGATATGCCGTCAGGGTATGCTACAAGGATATGCTAAATTATAGAAATTTAATCTTTCATGTTTTCTGATACCCAATCCTGGAGCTTGTTCTTGAAGGCGCACCAGCGCTTGGTTTTTCCGAACTTGTCTTTGTAGATGGCGCGGCCCTTCCGCATATTGTTCCGGTAGACATTGAATTTCGTCAAAGACCACCCAAGGTATTTCGCTATGTTTGCAGCACCTTCAATTCTGTCATTGGTCATATGGTTCCTCCGATTATGATAAAAGGCTATAAAAAGTAATCCGCAACCTCGTCGGGCCTGAGTACTGCCTTGTTCGGTAAGTTATTCAAACGTCACTACCTCCGCGTCTTCTGCGCCGTAGGCGGACTTCTTCAGCCTCGCCTCCGGGTTCATCGCCATCAACGCCACAGCGTTGAATGCCGCCATCAGCGGGTCTATCTTCCCTGTGCCGCTTGCCTGCTTGGTTATCAGTATCGCGTTGCCCCTCGGTTCTACCCTGGCATTGCCGACGCACCAGGTCATGAGGGGTTGCCCGCCGTGGATGATGGACTTCTCCGCGACCCTGCGCTCCATCGTCTTGATCGCACCGGACAGCCGCCAACCCTGCGGGATGCCGACAATCCTGTCATGCTCTATGGCGAAACCACCATTCTCGTCGCCGTGCTCAAGGTCATCGATGATCGCGCCTATTCCAACAGGGTCCACTCCGATTCGGTCAAGCAGGCCGGATGCCTCGCACCGCCTCACGATGTCTCCGAACTGCTTAACGTCCTGGCCGATCTCTTCAACGATGGTGAGATCCCCGTCCTTCTCGAAATCGCGGTACTTGGGAGCCTCGGACTTCCTGCGCTCCAGAGCTATCTTGTGAACCCATGCGTGGGTCCAGAGAAGCCATGCTCCGGTTTTAGAATCCCTTCCGATGATCGCCAGCCCGAGAAGGTCATCAAGCCCGCCGCCGTCACCGCCGACTACAATCACTTCGGAGCGTTCAAATATTACATCCAGCGACAGCGGATCATAGTCTATTATTACAGGGCAATCCGTTGCATAAACCGGAACCCCCCTTGCCGCATCCTCCCAGAAGTCGGCTCCGGCCCATCGCTGAGACTTGAGGGAAAGCCCCATCTCCACGTTGAGATGCTTCGCAAGGAAGCCCTGCATGGATTCCTGTCCCGCCTCTTTCGCCTTCTTGAATTCGCGGATAATGAACTCTTCATCGACGGATGCCCCGAGGTTCGGGTTCGTCACATAGAAATATTTCGGATTCAGGTGTTTCTGCTCATCCAGGATCGCCTTGGGGAACTCGTAGATCACAGGCAGGAATTTCGGATCATCTATCCTGCCGTCACGGA